>JBDTKQ010000039.1:0-4227 GCA_039935235.1 Caulobacteraceae bacterium | reverse complement strand
GCGTGGGGCGGGCCGGCGGCGCGCAAGGAAGCGGAGTTGATGATTTCCGAAAAGACCCAGGCGGCGATCGAGGCTCAGGGCCTCTTCGCCACCAGCCTGATGTCCGGGAAAGGCCATCTCGCTCCGGCGCGGGCGCTGGCGCTCTACCGGCGACGGGTACGGGCCAACCAAAGGCGGCTGATCAGGGGCGGCTGACGGCGCCCGCGAAGGGACAGGCGATGAAGACCTACAATCTCGATCTGCGGCATGCGCCGTCAAAGCGCCGGATCAACGCGTTGCCGGGAAACCGGCTGCAGCCGCTCAAAGCGCGCCTCGAGGGCGACCCGGCGGCGATCGCCTGGGCCCAGGGCGAACTCCTGGATTTTGCCCGCCGTCGGGGAGGGGCGAATTTCCAGTATGTCGAGGCGGCCGTTACCGAGTTGCTGCCGTTCGGCCAGACCCTCGCCGGCAAGGATTACCGCAGGCTGGGCCGCTGGGTGTGCAACGCCGAAGGTCTCGCGTGGCGCGACGCCATGGCGGTCGAGGCCGCCGACGCCTGATGCGATCATCCTTTGTGGATCGGGTCGATCCACGCGACGTGTTCGGGCTGTTCGGCCGGCTCGATATCGAGATTGACCACGACCGCCTCTCCGTCGCTTCGCACGAGCACGCATTCGAGGCTCTCGGTGGCCGAGGCGTTGATTTCCTGATGCGGCACGAAGGGTGGCACATAGATGAAATCGCCCGGACCGGCTTCGGCGACGAATTCGAGCCGATCGCCCCACCGCATCCTCGCGCGGCCGCGAACCACGAAGATCACGCTCTCGAGCGCACCATGATGGTGGGCGCCGGTGCGAGCGTCCGGCCGGATGGTGACCGTTCCCGCCCAGATCTTTTGCGCGCCGACGCGCGCGCGGTCGATCGCCGCGGCCCGCTCCATGCCGGCGGTCTGGGCCGTGTCCGGATCGAGTCTGTCGCCGGGAATCACCTGAACGCCGCGGGTTTTCCAGCGTTGGGTTTCGTCGGTCATCGCCGTCTCCTCACCGATTCGCCGGGCCGTGCTACAACCGCGCCATGCCCAAAAACGATACCACGCCGCGCGCCCAGGCCACCCGCACCCTCGCCGAACTGGTCGCGAGGCGAAAGGCTGCCCTGAACGATGCGAAGGGCGCGATCTCCCACGTCGACCACGCCCGCGACCAACGCGAGGCAGCGGCGCGCGCGCGGTCGAAATCGAAGCCGGCGCTTCGCAAATAGGAACGGCGGCGCTGGTAGGCCCGGCAGGACTCGAACCTGCAACCAGACCGTTATGAGCGGCCGGCTCTAACCATTGAGCTACGGGCCCTTGCAGCGAGACCGCTGCCGGTAGCATGGGAGTTGGGCGGCTTAAAGCTCCCGTTCATCGGCGCTCCCGCAACCTTGAACCAAACGAGAGGCGAGAGATGAAAACATCCCCGATCATGATCGTCGCGGCTCTCGCGTTGGCGCTCCCCCTGGGGCCGGCGGTCGCGCAGACGGCCGATCCGGCTTTCGCGGCGACGACGTTGCGGCTCACGGCCTACGGCGAGGCGCGCGCGCAGCCCGACATGGCCACCGTCACTTTGGGGGTGGAGACCACCGCCTCCACCGCCGGCGGCGCCATGCGGACCAACGCCGAGCGCATGACCCGGGTGCTCGGCGCTCTCGAGCGCGCGGGGATCGCCGGGCGCGACCTTCAGACCTCGAGCCTCGGCCTCGCGCCCCAGTATGTCTACGAACAGAACCAGCCGCCTCGGCTGACCGGCTATCAGGCCTCGAATCAACTGACCGTCACCGTCCGCGATCTCACGCGCATCGGTCCGATCGCCGACGCGGTGGTCGGCGCCGGGGCCACCAACGTCGGGCAGATCGTCTTCGGCCTCTCCGCGCCGGTCGCCTCCGAAGACAGCGCCCGGGTGGCGGCGGTCAAGGCGCTCGACGACAAGGCCGCGCTCTACGCCAAGGCGACCGGCTACCAGATCAAGCGTCTGGTCAGCCTGAGCGAGGGGGCCGACTATCAGCCGGCGCCCCGGCCGATGGCGATGATGGCCATGCGCGGCGAAGGCGCCGCCGGCACGCCGGTGCAAAGCGGCGAGTTGAAGGTGCGGGTGGACGTCACCGGGATCTTCGAACTGACGAGGTAAGACCTCCGCTCCAGTCCCGCGCCCCGCGCGGCGCAAGTTTGGCGGAGCGGGCGAAGGCGTGCGCCGCCTCGAGCGCGACGCGGGCGGCGACCCCGGCCACGCGCGAGGGCGGTGGGCCACGCGGTGGCGCCGAGCGGGCGAGCGCCGGGGCTATGATCCGTGTACGGAAGGCCACGATCAGCCCGGGCTCGCGGATGATCGCGACGATCTCTTCCTCCGCCGCGAGGCTGACGAAATCAAAGTTGGACGAACCGACGACGAGGTCGGCGTCGTCGATCAGCATGCCCTTGAGATGGATCATCCCGGGCAGAAGCCGCACGTCGAAGCCGGCTCGCGCCGCGGCGTCGAACAGATAGGCGGCGACGGTCGGTTTGTTGCTCGCCCCGGTGGTGATCAGGCGCACCGCGACGCCGCGCCTTGCGGCCGAGGCCAAGGCGTCGGTGAACGGAAAGGTCAGGTAGGGGCTGATGACCGTGATCGTCCGCGCCGCTCCCGCGATCAGCGCCAGCACCCCGGCGAAGCCGTCGAGGTTGCGCCGTCCGTCGAGGCATCGCAAAGCGAGATCGCCGATGTCGAGCGCCGCGGGCCGGGCGCGCCCCTCGAACGTCGCGACGAAGTCGGCGGCGAGGAAGTCGGCGGCGGCGACGCCCTCCAGCCGGACCATGAAGTCGTCCCAGGCGAAGTTGTGGTCGCTGAAATTGATCCCGCCGATATAGGCGACATCGTCGGCGACGATGAGCTTCTTGTGGTTGCGCGCCGGATAGCGTGCGAACAAGGGGCCGACCGGGTTGGTCACCCGCACGCGGGCGCCGCTGGCGACAAGAGCGTCGAACATGGCCTCGGTGGACCGCGCCTCGGCCTGCAACGCCACATCGCGGCGCGCGAGGGGGGAGCGGAAGAACCGGTCGCTGATCACCCACCGGGTGTAGGCGTCCACCAGCACGCGGCGATCGGGGGCCCCCGCGGCGCGAATGGCGGCGGCGACCGCGAGACCGGCGGCGTCGCCCTCGAAACTCATCGCCTGAACCAGAACCCGGTCGCGCGCCGCGGCGATGTCGCCACGCGCCCGCGCCCAGAATTCTTGCGCGCCGACGAGGAGTTCGAGTTGCGTCAAACCGCGCGCCGCCCGTTGTTTCGATTGCCCAAGACCGCCCCGCCCGGTTAAGAACAGGGCTCGTGGGGCGCTTCGCCCGGGCGGGGCTGTAGCATGAACGAGCCGGTGCGCGTCATGCTGATGCTCAACTCGTTGCACGGCGGCGGGGCCGAGCGGGTCGCCGTCCATCTGCTCAACCGCTGCGATCCCGGGCTCGTCGATATCCGCATGGGCCTGTTGCGCAAAACCGGCCCATTCGTCGCCGCCGCGGACGATCACGCCCGCATCGATACCGCGCCCATCGGGGCCGACTGGCTGGATTTCGAGGGACACAATTCGGCATTCTACCGTCCCGACAAGCTGCTCGCCGCCAGCGTCCTCGCCCCCGCCAATCTCCGGGCGATGATAAAGGCGCAGCGGCCGGCCGTCGTGATGAGCTTCCTGAAGGGGATGAGCGTCGCCACCTATTTCGCGGTGCGACGGATGCGTCCTGACCGGCCGGCGTGGATCGTCCGCGAGGGCAACAACACCGACGCGGTGATCGAGGACGAATTGACCGGGGCCGCCGGGCGGGCGCTGATCAAGGGGGTCACCCGGCGCTGCTATCGCGCCGCCGACTGCTTTTTGGCCAATTCCCACGAAATGGCCCGCGGCCTCACCACCACCCTCGGCCTCGATCCCTCCCGGGTGAGGGTGATCCAGAATCCGATCGATCTGGCGGCGGTGCGCGCGGCCGCCCTGGCGCCCTTGCCGGCGGCGCGCGACCGGCCGTTCATCCTCACCGTCGGCCGTCTGGAATACCAAAAGGGCCACGACCTCCTCCTCAGGGCGTTCGCCGCCAGCCCAAGGCGCCGCGATATGGATCTGGTGATCCTCGGTCAGGGGAGCCTGGAAGCTGAACTCAAACGTCAGGCGGCCGCACTCGGCATCGCCTCCCGGGTGCGGTTCCCGGGCTTCGTCGCCAATCCGTGGGCGTGGATCGCCCGCGCGCGG
>JBDTKQ010000038.1:0-28963 GCA_039935235.1 Caulobacteraceae bacterium | reverse complement strand
GTCGTCGCCGATCACGACAACGTCCAGCTCAAGGACAACACCCACAAAACGGTGACCGCCGCCCTTCAGCTTTCGCCCGACGTCGATGTGCTTGTGGCCGGGCAGGGGGTCGCCGCCGTCGCCGCCGGGGCCGCGAAAATCGTCGGTGTGCGCAAGGTTCTCACAGCCGAGAGCGAGGCGTTGGGCAAGCAGATCGCCGAGGCCCTCGGCGCCTGCGTCACCCCGCTGATGGCGAACTACGACGCGGTTCTCGTTCCCGCGACCTCGGCGGGCAAGAACTTCACGCCGCGGGTGGCCGCCCTCCTCGATGTCGCGCCTATCTCGGAAATCGTCCAGGTGGTGGACAAGGACACCTTCGTGCGGCCGATCTATGCAGGCAACGCGCTGGAAACGGTGCGTTCAACCGACGCCAAAAAGGTGATCACCGTGCGGGCGACGGCGTTCAAGGCGGCGGAGACCGGTGGCTCCGCGCCGATCGAGGCCGTGGCCGCGGGTCCGGGGGCGCCGCATACGCGCTTCGTTTCCGACGAACTGGTCAAGTCCGACCGCCCAGAGCTGGCGGGGGCGAAGATCGTGGTTTCCGGTGGCCGGGCGATGGGTTCGGCCGAGGAGTTCCACAAGGTGATCGAACCGCTCGCCGACAAGCTGGGCGCCGCAGTCGGCGCCTCGCGCGCGGCGGTGGACGCCGGCTACGCGCCCAACGACTATCAGGTGGGCCAAACCGGCAAGGTGGTTGCCCCGCAACTCTACATCGCCGTGGGCATCTCCGGGGCCATCCAGCACCTCGCCGGGATGAAGGATTCCAAGGTGATCGTGGCGATCAACAAGGACGCCGACGCCCCGATCTTTCAGGTCGCCGACTATGGCCTGGTGGCCGACTACAGAACGGCCATCCCCGAACTGATGACGGCGCTCACCGAGGCGGGAAAATAGGCGTTGCGCTGCATTGCAGCAAAATGCTTGGCGAGGCGCCCTCTGGCCGTGTTACACCACCGACACGGTTTGGCGGCGCGCGCGAGACGCGCCCGATGAGAGCGCCCGAGGCGAACACAAGATGGCCAGGATAAACACCGTCGGCGTGATCGGCGCCGGCCAGATGGGCGCCGGTATCGCCCATGTCTGCGCGCTCGCCGGCTACGATGTCCTGCTCAACGATATCGACCCGGAGAAAATCGTCGAGAGCGTGGCGAGGATCGACCGCAACATGGCCCGCCAGGTTTCCCGCGGTCTCGTGAGCGAAACGGACATGGCCGCGGCGATGGCGCGCATTTCTCCCACCCGGGACCTCGGGACCTTGGGGGCGGCGGATCTGACGATTGAGGCCGCGACGGAGAACGAGGCGGTCAAGAAGGAGATTTTCAAGGCGCTCCAGCCGCATCTCGGCCCCGACACGCTCCTGGCGTCCAACACCTCGTCGATCTCGATAACCCGTCTGGCGTCGTCCACCGACCGGCCCGAGCGGTTCATCGGCCTGCACTTCATGAACCCCGTGCCGCTGATGAATCTGGTGGAGATCATCCGGGGCATCGCCACCGATGCGGCGACCTATGAGATCGCCGTCGCCTTCGCCAAGTCCCTCGGCAAGACCACGGCCAACGCCGAGGATTTTCCCGCCATCATCGTCAACCGCGTACTCGTGCCGATGATCAACGAGGCGATCTACACCCTCTACGAGGGAGTCGGCACGGTCGAGGCCATCGATACGGCGATGAAGCTGGGGGCCAACCATCCGATGGGTCCCCTCGAACTGGGCGACTTCATCGGCCTCGACACGGTGCTGTCGATCATGAACGTGCTCTACGACGGTCTGGCCGACTCCAAATATCGGCCGTGCCCGCTGCTGGTGAAATATGTCGAGGCCGGATGGCTCGGGCGCAAGGCCGGCCGCGGCTTTTACGATTATCGCGGGGAGCACCCCGTTCCCACGCGCTGATCGTGACCAATCCCTTGTGACGATTGCTTGACATCGGGCCTTTTGTGCCTAAATTGTGGCGTAACGGAGCGTTCAGGGCGAATCGTCGGTCGGCGACGCGCCGAGCGAGGGAAGTGGACACGATGCGCAATTCGATCCTTGTCGGCGTCGCCGCGATGATGGGCCTTGTCGCCTCGGCCGCCGGCGCCGCCCAACTCACGGTCACCAGCTACGACATGCCCAATGGCGACGGCCAAGCGTCGGGCGGCACATATAACTACTGGGATGGCGCCTATACCGGGGCCGGCTCCCACACCACCGACGGCGCGGCGCTGAGCGGCGGCCTCGGCAAGCTGACCGACGGCGTGATCTCGACCCAGCCCTGGTATCTGGTGTCGAATGTCGCCGGGACCGGGGACTATGTCGGCTGGCTGCTGGACCCCACGCCCAATCCCACGGTGACCTTCCATTTTGCCGGCAGCCAGATGATCAACGATGTTCGGGTCCAGCTCGACAATACCGGCGTCGGCGGGGTTTACGCGCCCGGGGCGATCTTCATCGACGGGGTGAATGAGAGCTTCACTCCCCCCGCGCTCGGGTCGGTGGGCGTGGTCGATATCAGCGGGCTGAACTTCACCGGCGCGACGCACACGGTGCAGTTCTTTCAGCAGGCTTCGACCTGGACCTTCGTGAGCGAAGTGTCCTTCTTCGGCGCGCCCGGCGGCGTTCCGGAGCCTGGCGCGTGGACGCTGATGCTCGTCGGTTTCGGCCTGATCGGTTACACCTTGCGCGGCTTCGCCGCCTCGAACCGCCGCCTCGAAGCCATGAGCGAGCCGGACGCCTGATCGCGCCGTGAGTGACGGCGCCCAATAGGGCAGGACGCCAATAGCGCCGAAACGATTGACGCGGTGGGATCGTCCCGCTAACCGCCGCCCCGCATGACCCTTCCGATCGACGGCCTCTCGCGGATCGCCGACCGCTATGATGTGCTCCTGAGCGATGTGTGGGGGGTGATCCACAACGGGCGGGAGGCCTTTGGCGAGCCGTGCGCGGCCCTGGCGCGGTGGAGGATCGAGCGCGGCCCGGTGGTCCTGATCTCCAATTCGCCCCGCCCGCGCGCCGACGTCGCCACCCAGCTCGATGAGCTTGGCGTCCCGCGCGCGAGCTGGTCGGCGTTGGTGACCTCCGGCGATGTCACCCGGGCCTTGCTGGCGGCCCGCGCCCCCGGTCCCGCGTGGCCGATCGGACCGGAGCGGGACGCCGGGCTCTATGAGGGTCTCGGGCTCGATTTCGCCCCGGCGGAGAGGGCCGCCTTCATCGCCTGCACAGGCCTTTTCGACGACGAGACCGAAACGCCGGATGACTATCGCGCCCGCCTCGCCGGACCCGCCGCGCGCCGACTCGAGATGGTCTGCGCCAATCCCGACATCGTGGTGCAACGCGGCGAGCGATTGATCTGGTGCGGCGGGGCGCTCGCGCGATTGTACGAGACGCTCGGAGGTCCGGTGGTGATGGCAGGCAAGCCGTTCGCGCCGATCTACGACGAGTGCCTCGCCCGGGCCGCCGCGCTGGCCGGGGCAACGCCCGACCGGCGGCGGGTTCTGGCGATCGGCGACGCGGTCGCCACCGACGTCGCCGGCGCTCGCCAACAAGGGCTCGATGTTCTCTTCATCGCCGCCGGAATCCACGGCGACGGCGCGGTGGGCGCGGACGGCCGGATCGATGGCGCTGCCCTGGACGCGCTGCTGGCGCAAAGCGGGCTCACCGCCGACTTCGCCATGCCAAGCCTTCGCTGGGACGCGGCGCCCGCGGCCGCGAAAGCCCCGGCCCCGGTGCGCGGATGAAGGTTCTCCACGGCTGGAAAAATCTCGCGTCGGACGATCGCGGAGCGGCGGTGGCTCTCGGCAATTTCGACGGCGTTCACCTCGGTCATCAGCAGGTGATCGCCGACGCGCGGGACGCCGCGTCCCACCTCGCCATACCAATGGGGGTGATCAGTTTCGAGCCGCACGCCCGCATGCATTTTCAGCCGGACGCGCCGCCGTTCCGGCTGATGAACGCCGATCAACTGGCCCGCACCCTCGCCGGACTTGGGGCGGATCGGCTCTATCTCCTGCCCTTTGGCGCGGAGATGGCCAATTTCACCGACCGCCGTTTCGTCGAGGAGGTGCTCGTCGCCGGCCTCGGCGTTCGCCACGTGGCCGTGGGCTTCGACGTCACCTTCGGCAAGGACCGCACGGGCGATCCGGACTCCATGCGCCGCTATGGCGAGGAGATGGACTTTACCGTCTCGGTCGCCTCCGCCGTTGAAAACGGCCGCGAAAAGCTCTCATCCTCCGCCGTCCGCGAGGCCTTGCGGCAGGGTCGCCCGGAGGCAGCCGCCGCCATCCTCGGGCGGCCCTTCGCCATCGAAGGGGTGGTGCAAAAGGGACGTCAGCTCGGCCGTCGCCTTGGTATTCCCACGGCCAATGTCCTCTTGGGCGACTATGTGAGCCCGAGGTTCGGCGTCTACGCCACCCGCACCACGCTGTCCGACGGTCGGCGGCGTCCCGGGGTCGCCAACATCGGCGTCAATCCCACCACCGGCGTGGTCGAGCCCAGGCTCGAGGTGTGGCTGTTCGATTTCGACGAGGATATCTACGGCGAAACCATCGAAACCGAGCTCATTGCCTTTCTTCGCCCCGAAGAGAAGTTCCCGACGATCGAGGCGATGATGGTCCAAATTGCCGTGGACGAGGCGGAGGCGCGCCGCTTGTCGGCCATCGGCTAGCGGCCGCGGCGGTCGTCTGTTACACCACCGGCCATGACCAGCGTTCGGAGACTTCGGCGAATTAACCGCCCGGCGTGACGCGGCGGACCCCTTCCAGCGCGCGCCGGGATCCGCCCTCGTTTTCAGACTCCGAACCGAACTGGACCTCCGTCATGGCCGACGACGATACCGCCGCTCCGCGGCGCGACTACCGCGAAACCGTCTTCCTTCCCCAGACCGATTTTCCCATGCGCGGCGGCCTGCCAAGTCTTGAGCCACGCATCCTCGAGGCCTGGGGTGACCAGTATGGGAAGGCGCGGGCGGCGAGGCAGGCGGCCGGCGCCCCGCTCTTCGTGCTGCACGATGGTCCACCCTACGCCAACGGCGCGATCCACATCGGCCATGCCCTCAACAAGCTGCTCAAGGATTTTGTCGTCCGCTCGCGCTTCGCTCTCGGCTTCGACGTGGACTATGTCCCGGGATGGGACTGCCACGGCCTGCCCATCGAATGGAAGATCGAGGAGACCTTCCGCGCCGAGGGCCGGCGAAAGGACGAGGTGTCCAAGGCCGAGTTTCGCGCCCGGTGCCGGGCATACGCCACCGAATGGATCGCGACGCAGTCGGCGGAGTTCCAGCGCCTTGGCGTGCTCGGCGACTGGACGCGCCGCTATGCGACCATGGATTTTACCGCCGAGGCGGCCATCGTCGCGGAGTTTCACAAGCTCATCGCTTCTGGCCAAGTCTATCGCGGCTCCAAGCCGGTGATGTGGAGCCCGGTGGAGCGCACCGCCCTGGCCGACGCCGAGATCGAATACCATGACCATGTCTCGCCCACGGTGTGGGTGAAGTTTCCGGTGGTCGAGGGTCCGGACGCCGCCATCGGCGCGAGCGTCGTCATCTGGACGACCACCCCGTGGACGATCCCTGCCAACCGCGCGATCGCCTACAATCCCAAGATCGCCTACGGCGTCTACCGTGTCGATGCGATGGAAGGCGATCTGGCCTTCGAGCCGTGGGCGAGGAGGGGTGACCGGCTGATCGTCGCCGACGCGCTCGCCGTGGAGGTGTTCGCGGCCGCCAGGATCGCCCTTGCGCTGCGTCTGGGGACGATCGACCCCGCGGGCATGGTGGCCGCTCACCCTCTCGCCGCCCTGGACGCCGGCTATGGCTTCGGTGTTCCCCTTCTGGCGGGCGACCACGTCACCGACGAGGCGGGGACCGGGTTCGTTCACACCGCGCCTGGACACGGGGCCGACGACTACGCCACCTGGCTCGCCCACGGCCACCGGGACATCCCTGAAACCGTCGACGAGAACGGGGCCTACTACGCCGACGTGCCCCTGTTCGGCGGGCTGAAGGTGCTGGAGACCGATGGAAAGAAGGTCGGCAAGTTCGGTCCGGCCAACGCCGCGGTGGTCGAGCGGCTGATCGAGGCGGGGATGCTCCTGGCCCGCGGGCGGCTGGAGCACAGCTATCCGCACTCGTGGCGCTCGAAGGCGCCGGTGATCTTCCGCAATACGCCCCAATGGTTCATCCGCATGGACGCGCCGCTGGAGGGCGCGGTTCATGGCGGCGCGACGCTTCGCCAGACGGCCCTGGAGGCGATCGACGCCACCGCCTTCTATCCCGAGGGCGGCCGCAACCGCATCCGCGCCATGGTCGAGAGCCGCCCCGACTGGTTGATCAGCCGTCAGCGGGCGTGGGGCGCGCCCCTGGCCATGTTCGTCGATAAGGCCACCGGCCGGCCCCTCGATGATCCCAGGGTCAACGCGCGCATCGTCTCGCTGATTGCCGCGGAGGGGGCGGACGCATGGTTCACACGCCCGGCGCGCGACTTTCTCGGCAATCACGATCCCGAACGCTACGAGAAGGTAGAGGACATCCTCGACGTGTGGTTCGACTCCGGCTCGACCCACGCCTTTGTTCTCGAAGGGCGGGCAAACACCCGTTGGCCGGCCGACCTCTATGTCGAGGGCTCGGATCAACATCGCGGCTGGTTCCAGTCGTCCCTGCTCGAAGCCAGCGCCACCCGCGGACGGGCGCCCTATGACGCGGTCCTCACCCACGGCTTCACCCTGGACGAGAAGGGGGAGAAGATGGCCAAATCAGGAGGCAACAGCGTCTCGCCCCAGACGGTCACCCGCCAGTACGGGGCGGAGATCCTGCGGCTGTGGGCGGCGCTGGCCGACTATTCGGAAGACCAGCGGATCGGACCCGCCATTCTCCAGACCACCGCCGACGCCTACCGCAAGCTGCGCAACACGCTGCGCTATCTGCTGGGCGCTCTGGCCGGATTTTCCGAGGCCGAGCGTGTCGGCGTGGAAGAGATGCCGCCGCTCGAGCGGTTCATCCTCCACCGTCTGTGGGAGCTGGACGCGACGGTGCGCGGCGCCTACGGGGCCTACGCCTTCGCCGAGGTGATCCGCGCCCTTCTCGACTTCTGCTCCAACGACCTGTCGGCGCTGTACTTCGATGTTCGTCGCGACATCCTCTATTGCGACCGACCCGATTCGTCGCGGCGCCGGGCGTGCCGAACGGTGATGGACGCGGTGTTCGAGCGGCTTACGATCTGGCTCGCGCCCCTGATTCCCTTCACCATGGAGGAGGCGGGGGCCGCGCGGTTTCCGGACTCCGGGGCCAACAGCTTGCGCGTGTTCCCCGAAACGCCGGCCGGCTGGCGAAACGAGGCGGAGGCGGCGCGGTGGGAGACGGTCCAGACCATCACCGGGGTGGTCACCGGCGCCCTGGAGGTGGAGCGTCGAGAAAAGAGGATCGGCGGCGCCCTCGAGGCGGCTCCGCGCGTGTTCGTGGACAATCCGGAACTCCTCGCCGCCTTCGACGGGCTCGATCCGGCGGAAGTCTTCCGCACCAGCCAGGCCGAACTCGTCGCCGGGGCGGGTCCGCCGGGGGCGTTTCGTCTGGATGACGTCCCCGAAGTCGCCGTCGAGCCGTCGAGGGCGGTCGGGGCGAAATGCGCTCGCTCGTGGCGGATCCTGCCCGACGTCGGAAGCGATCCACGATATCCTGACCTGTCCGTGCGCGACGCCGACGCCGTGGCGTTCTGGGACCGGAGCCACCGATGAGGGCCACACCCCCGCTCGCGTGGCTGGCCTATGGCGTCGCCGGGGCGGTGATCGGCGCCGACCAACTGGTCAAGCGCTGGATCGTTCATGGTCTGGGCCTCGCCCTCGGCCGCTCCATGGTTCTGATCGGCCCGGTTCATCTGACCCTGGTGGAAAACCGGGGCGTCAGCTTCGGGTTGTTTCAGAGCGACGCGCCGTGGACCCGTTGGGCGTTGGCCGCCTTTTCCGGTGTCGTGGCCGTGGCTCTCGCGGTGTGGGCGCGGCGGGCTGAAAAGCCGCTGGCCGCGGTCGCGATCGGCCTGATCGTCGGCGGCGCGACGGGCAATCTCATCGACCGGGTTCGCTTCGGCGCGGTGACCGACTTCATCGACGTTCAGCGCCTGTTCTTTCCCTGGGTGTTCAACGTCGCGGACAGCGCCATCACCATCGGCATCGTCCTGCTCCTCGCCGAGAGCCTTCTGGCCCCAAAGACGGCGCCGCGCTGATCGCGTTGGCGCCGAGCGGGCGGATGGGGTATCAGTCAGCCGGCGCCGGGCGGGTCCCCTTTTCAAGAGCGTGTCATTCCATGAAGTTGAACCGTGCGGCGGCGATCGCCCTTCTCGTCGGCGCCGCCGCTTTGGCCGGATGCCAGTCCGCCTCCCGGGCGCTGGGCATGGGCAAGGTCACGCCCGACGAGTTCAAGGTGGTGACCAAAGCCCCTCTCGTCGTTCCACCCGACTATTCGTTGCGTCCGCCGGCGCCGGGCGAGCCGCGGCCCCAGGAACTCGAGCCGGAGAGCGCCGCGCGGACCGCGCTTTTGGGCCAACGCAAAGCCGAACAGCGCTCCGAAGGCGAAAAACTGCTCGTCGCCAAGGCCGGGGCGGACAAGGCCGATCCCCTGATCCGCTATCAGATCGACGACGAATTCGGCGGCGTGGCGCACAAGGACAAGAGCTTTGCCGACCTCGTGATGTTCTGGCGCAGGGGCGAACCGGCCACTGGTGTCGCCGCCAACGCCGCCGCGACCACGCCTGATCCGGTCGCCGCGGCCACCGAGGCGGCGCGGATCAAGAGCCTGACGGGCGATCAGCCGGTGATCATCTCGCGCAAGGTCGAGACCAAGAGCAAGCTGCCCGGGCTTTAGGCGACCCTCCGGCCGACTTTCGCCGCCTTCGCCAGCTTTCCGATCGCCATTTCAAGCGGGCGGGCGGAGTCGGCGTAGTCCGCCCACGCCTTCGATTTGGCAAGGATGCGCGGGACGGTGCGCAAGGTATAGGCGCAAGGGTCGAGGCCGGGCCGAACATCCTTCCAGACCAGCGGCATGGAGACCGTCGCCATCGGCCGCGCACGGGGAGAGAGAGGGGCGACCGCGGTCGCCATCCGGTCGTTGCGGAGATAGTCGAGGAAGATTCGCCCGGCGCGCAGCTTCTTGGACATGTTGAGGACAAACGCGTCCGGCCGCTCGGCGGCGAGGCGGGCGCAGACCTCGCGGGCGAAGTCCTTGGCCGCCGGCCACTTCACCGCGTCGCTGAGGGGTGTGACGACGTGCAATCCCTTGCCGCCGGTCGTCTTGCAAAACGGGACAAGGCCGAGCGCCTCCAACCGTTCGCGCACGGCGAGGGCGGCCTCGATCACCGCCTCGAAGCCGAGGTCGGGCGCGGGGTCGAGATCGAAGACGAGGCGTCCGGCGACTTCGGGTCGGTCGGGGCGGCAATTCCACGGGTGGAGTTCCACCGCCGCGGTCTGGGCCACCGCCGCCAGGCCTTCGCGGCGGTCGATCTGGAGATAGGGGAGCCGGTCGCCGGAGACGGTGACCAGTTCGAGCAGGCTCGAGGCGCCCGTCATCGCGTGCCGCTGGAAAAAGCATTCGCCGGCGATCCCGTCGGGGGCACGGATGATTGAGCACGGCCGCCTGGCGATGTGCGGCAGCATCCAGTCGGCCACCGCCTCGAGATAGAGCGCCAGATCGAGCTTGGTCACCGGCGCGCCATCGCCGCCGTCCGGCCACAGGGCCTTGTCGGGATGGGAGATGGTCACGCCCATGACCACGTTGGATCCGGCCACGGCGCGCTTTGCCGATTTGGCGGGAACGGCGTCGCTCGCCATGGGCGGCGTGGCCGCCGCGTGCGGGGTCTCGGCCTCGACCTCCGCCGCCGGCTTGTCCAGCCGCAGTCCCTTGAACGAGGCCTGACGCAACGACCCGTCGCCGGTGAAACCGGCGTATTCGATCTCCGCCACCAGTTCGGGTCTCAGCCAATGGACGTTCGGTCCGCCTTTGGGGGCGCCGGCGCCCGCGAAGGGGGAGGTGGGCGAGGCGTTCTCCCGCAACCGCGGCAAGAGCGCCTCCAGCGCGTCCCGGCCAAAGCCGGCGCCGATGCGGCCCACGTGAACGAGCCGCCCCTCGCGGAACACCCCGGCGATCAGCGAGCGGAAGTTGGCGCCGGTGGTGGTCCACCCGCCGAGAACGACCTCATGGCCGGCGCGGCATTTGGCTTTGGTCCAGTCGTCGCCGCGTCCCGAACGATAGGGCGCGGCCAGACGTTTGGAGACAACCCCCTCGAGCGAAAGCCGGCATGCCGAACGCAGCACGGCCTCCCCGGCCATGTCGAAATGGTCGACGAAACGCAGGCGGTGGGCCGCCGGCCCCTCGAGGGCCGCGAGGAGGCCGGCGAGACGAGTCTTGCGTTCGGAAAGCGGGAGCTGTCGCAGGTCGCGCCCCTCCGCGAACAGGGCGTCGAAGGCGAAGAAAACGAGATCGTCAGTGGCCCCCGCGGAGATGGCCGCCTGAAGGTCGGCGAAATCGGGGGCGCCGTCGTGGTCGAGGGCGACCGCTTCCCCGTCGATCAGGCAATCGCCAAGGCCGCCGGCTGCCTTGGCGATGGCGGCGAACTTGCCGGTCCAGTCCAGTCCCTTGCGGGTGCGCAAGACGGCCTCGCCGGCGGCCACGCGAAGCTGCATCCGATAGCCGTCGAACTTGATTTCGTGCACCCATCCGGAGGCGGCGGGTGGCCGCTGGACCGGGCGGCAAAGCTGCGGTTCGACGAAGGACGGCATGGCCGCGAGACGCGCATCGGTCGTGTCCTCGTCCATGCCCCGGGGGCCGTCACCGGAACGCCACACCGCATCGGGCGCGCCCGCGGCGACGAGGATGAAGGGCTTGGGCGCCGGACCCTTGCCGGCGGTGATGGCGGCCATGGTCCGGCCGGACGCCACCGAGCGGTCGGCGGCGACCACGGCGGCGCCTTTTCCCGGGCGGGCCGCGGCATCGCGATGCTTGATCAGAAGCCAGTTGGGGTGCTTGCCGGACTTTTTGTCGTGGACCATTCGCACGAGAACCCAGCCGCCGTGCAGCCGCTCGCCTTCCATGTCGAACTTCAGCTCGCCCCGGGCCAGCGCCCTGGAAGGATCGAAACCGGCCTCCGGCGTCCAAAAGCCGCGATCCCACAACTGCACGGTCCCGCCGCCGTACTGACCTTCGGGAATGGTCCCCTCGAAGTCGCCGTAGTCGAGAGGGTGATCCTCCACCTCCACCGCCAGGCGCTTGTCCGCCGGATCGAGCGACGGTCCCCGGGTCACCGCCCAGGACTTGAACACACCGCCCAGTTCCAGCCGCAGGTCGTAGTGCAGCCGCCTCGCGTCATGCTTCTGTATGACGTAACGAAGCCTCTCCGAGATCGGAACGGCGTCGCGTCCGCTGGGCTCCGCGGTGATCGTGAAGTTCCGCTTTGCGCGATAGGGAGCCAGCTTGCGGTTCATGATCCTCGTTCGCATCCCGTGGCGTGCCGGCCGGGAATGGCAGCCGCGGCTCCTGTGACGCCAGCAGCGCGGCGACGAAACTGTCGCGCCAGACCTTCACGTCGAAACGCCGCACGCCGTCCATCAAACTCTCCCAGCGGGCGACGCGTTCCTCGCGCTCCATGGAAAGGGCGCGCTTGAGACCTTCGGCGAGTTCCTCGCGGCTGAACGGATTGACGATCACCGCCTCCTTCATCTGCCGTGCGGCGCCGGCGAAACGGGAGAGAACCAGGACGCCGGGGTCGGAAGGGTTCTGGGCCGCGACATACTCCTTGGCCACCAGGTTCATCCCGTCGCGCAGCGGAGTGACCAGGCAGACGCTCGCCGCGCGATAGACACCCGCCAGTTCGTCGCGGCGGTAGTTGCGGTGGACATAGCGGATGGGCGCCGAATCCATCTCCGCGTAGTCGCTGTTGATCCGCCCGCACAGGGCGTCGATCCGCCCGCGCAGGTCCTGATAGGCCCCCACATCCTCGCGCGAGGTGGGAGCGATCTGCAGATAGAGCACCTCGCGGCGCAGTTCGGGATAGTCCTCCAGGAAGCGTTCGAAGCCGAGGAGCCTCTCCTCGAGCCCCTTGGAATAATCCAGCCGGTCGACACCAAGGATGAGGGAGCGAAAGACGCAGTGAGCGGCCATCCGGTCATAGGCGCGGTTGGCCACGGCGGAGGCGGCGAGGCTCTGGAAATTCTCGACGTCGAGGCCGATGGGAAAAACCTGGGCGCGCAGAATGGTGCCGAACGCCTGGAGCCGCCCGTCGTGCGCCCAACCCCCGCCCGCCTCGCCGAGGACATACGATTCGAAGGCCCATAGCCACTCCTCGGTCTGGAAGCCGACGAGATCGTAGGAAAACATCGCCTCCACGAGTTGGCGATGCATGGGAAGGGTCGTCAAAAGCTGCGAGGCCGGCCACGGCACATGCAGGAAGAAACCGATGGGGTTGGTCACCCCAAGACGGCGCAATTCGCGGCCCAGGGGGATCAGGTGGTAATCATGCACCCAGATCAGGTCGTCCGGCTCGATCAGCGGCGCGAGGGTCTCGGCGAACCGGCGATTGACGCGCTCATAGCCCTCGCCGAAGGAGCGGTCGTAGGCGGTCAGGTCGATTCGATAGTGGAACAGCGGCCACAACGTGCCGTTGGCGAAGCCGTTGTAGTATTCCTGAAAGTCGGATTCCTCGAGATCGACGGTGACCACGGTCACCTCGTCCACCCGCCGGGTCTTGATCTCGCCGGTGAACGCCGGAACCGTCTCCCCGCTCCAGCCGAACCAGAAGCCGGAATATTCCCGCAGGGCGGCCGAAATGGCGACGGCGAGGCCACCCGCCGGGGCCTCCCCGGGCTTTTCCGGAGCATTAACGCGGTTGGAGACCACGATCAGCCGGCTCATCGAACCGAACTCCACGGGCGACTGAGCAGAACCGCGCAGTTGATCAACCCGACCAGAGAATAGGTCTGGGGGTAGTTTCCCCACAAGGCGCCATCGCTCAAGGACACGTCCTCGGAAAGCAAACCGGCGTGATTTCGCCTGGCCAGCATTTCCTCGAACAACCGCCGGGCCTCGTCGGTTTCACCGATCAGATGCAGGGCCTCGATGTACCAGAAGGTGCAGAAGTTGAACGCGGTCTCCGGCGCCCCGAAGTCGTCCGGCCGATCGTAACGCAGAAGGTTGGAGCCGCGCCGCAGATGTTTTTCGATGGCCTTGAGGGTGTCGTGGTGGCGGGGGTCGTCCGGCCGCAGAAACCGCAGATCGACCAGCTGGGTGAGGCTCGCGTCCAGTTCGTCGCCGCCGAAGGTGGCCGCGAAATAGCCCGCCTCGGCGTTCCACGCGCCTTCCTCGATGGCCTGGCGGATCACCCCGGCCCGGTCGTTCCACAACTTCGCCCGATCCGGCAGACCCAGCTTTTCCGCGGCGTTGCCGAGGCGATCGCACGCCGCCCAGCACATGGCCGCCGAATAGGTGTGAACCGCCGCCCGGGTGCGCAGCTCCCACAGGCCGGCGTCCGGCTTGTCGTAAACCGCAAAGGCGCGCTCCCCGACCCGCTCGAGCATTTCGAAATCCTGCAGCGTCGCGGGCCGTAACAGGCGCTGATCGAAAAAGGCCTGAACGTTGGAGAGCACGATCTGACCGTAGACGTCGTGCTGGATGTGCTCGTGCGCCTGATTGCCGACCCGCACCGGCCCCATCCCGCGGTAGCCCGGAAGCGACTGGACGATGTGTTCCTTGAGGATCGGCTCATAGCCGATGCCATAGACGGGCTGGATGTGGCCGCCGTTGGCCGCCTCGACGATGTTGCGCAGGTAGCCGAGGTAATTTTCCAGAATGTCGACCGCGCCCAGCCGGTTGAGGGCCTGAACGACGTAATAGGCGTCGCGAATCCAGCAGTAGCGATAGTCCCAGTTGCGGCCGCTGTCGGGCGCTTCCGGGATGGAGGTGGTGAGGGCCGCGACGATCGCGCCGGTTTCCTCATAGGCGCACAGCTTCAGGGTGATCGCCGCCCGGATCACCGCCTCCTGCCATTCCAGCGGCACCCCGAGCGTGCGGACCCATTCGCGCCAATAGGTGGTGGTGTCGCCCAGCATCGAGCGGGCGGTGGAGAGCACCTCGCCCTGAAAGGGTTCGTCCGGCCCAAGAAAAAGGGCGATCGGCTCTTCCAGCCGAAAAGTGCGCTCCTCGAGGATGTGGGAGACCGGAAGATTGCCGGTGAGGCGAAGGGTGATGTCCGATCCCGCGTAGCGGATGTGGTTCGACCCGGATGTGACCCGCGCCGACTCGAGTCCCCATTCGGCGGTGGGCCTCAGGCGCACGGTGATCCGCGGCGCGCCGGAAACCGGGCGGATCATGCGGATGATCGACGTCGGCCGGTAGCCGCGACCGAACAGCCGGAAGCGCGGGGCGAAGTCAACGATCTCGACCCCGGCGCCGGAGGCATCGGTGATCTCGGTGCGGAGAATTGGCGTGTTGTGCAGGTATTCTTGGCGGCTGTTCACCGCGCCGGCGACCTCCACCGACCAGAAGCCGGCGGCTTTGGGTTCGGACGGATCGAGGTCGCTGAGCAGGTTGGAGAACAAGGGGTCGCCATCCACCCGCGGCGCGCAACACCACACGAACCGGCCGTCGCGGTCCACAAGGGCGCTGATCGAGCAATTGCCGATGGGAGCCAGATCGAGATCGCGCATCAATTGGCCCGTGCGAGTGAGTGAGCCAGCCAGTCGCGCACGGCGCCCACATCGGCCAGGGCGTAGCGCGCGGCGGTAGGCCGGCGAGGGCCGACCACCACCCCGAAGCCGCCAAGAGCCTCGGCCGCCGCGAACCCGTTCTCGTCGGTCAGATCGTCGCCAAGGAACACGGGCTTGAACCCGGCGAAGGGGGCCTCTCGCATGAAGGCGCGGACCGATCCGCCCTTGTCCTCGCCCGGGGTGCGCAGTTCGACGACCATGTCTCCTTCCTGCACCGAAAGGCCGAGCGTGGCGCCGAGGCGCCGGGCCAGTTCACGGCAGGCCTCCTCCGTCTGAGGCGCGCGGCGGTAGTGAAGCGCCACCGCCGAGTCCTTGTTTTCCACCAGGAGGCCGCGGTCGGCGACGGCGAAGGCGCGTAAGTCGTCGAGCGCCTCGCCGATCTTGTCGGCTTCACGCGCCGCGGCGACCCGGCCGGCGGCGTCGCGACGCACCAGGCCATGCACGGCGGCCACCGCCGGGACCCGCCCCTCGAGGACCCGGTCGATGTCGGCCAGTCCCCGGCCACTGACTACCGCGAGCCGACCGGACAAGGCGCGCAGCAATGAGTCCATCAGCCGCCGGCGCTCAGGATCGGGCTTGACCGCATCGGGCGTCGCCTCGATCCGCGCGAGGGTGCCGTCCAGGTCGGCGAACAGGGCGATCCCCGTCAGGTCGAGGAGGGGGGGCGCGGGCGGAATGTCCGAACGCGGCCGCGCTTTCGCCGTGGATGCCATGGATGCCATTCTCCCCCGCCGGTGCAGACTAAGCGTGCCGGCCCGTGTTTCGATCCTGATGTGTTCCGCCGCCGCCGGCGGAGACCGTTTTCGTCAGCCCTCGAGGACGATGGATATCGTCCTCGACGAGCGTGGCCCGGGTATGGCCGCGATCCGGCCACCCAGTCTCTGGAAGTGAATGTCGACCCGTTCGCCCGCCACCATCAACCCCTCGAGAGAAAGCTCGTCGAGCCCGACGGGAAGCGTCGGCCGTACGATCCTCACCTCACGCCGACTCGCGTCGATGGCCAGACCGAGGCAGGCCTGGATCATCATGAAGGTGGAACCAGCCGCCCACGCCTGGGGCATGCACGCCACCGGATAGGCGATCGGCGGTTCGTCCCCGTCGCGCTCGAAACCGCACAGCAGTTCGGGCATGCGCATCTCGAAAGCCTTGGCGACTTCGAAGAGGTCACCCAGTACCTTGGCCACGCCGGCCCGCTCGCCGTAGCGGGCCATGCCCATGAGCGCGATGGCGGTGTCGTGCGGCCAGACCGAACCGTTGTGATAGCTCATCGGGTTGAACCGCGTCATGCCGACGGCGAGGGTGCGGATGCCCCAGCCGCTGTCGAAACCTTCCGACAGAAGGCGCTCCGCGACCCGTACCGCCCGTTCGGGACCGGGAAGGCCGACGAACAACAGATGCCCCGGATTCGAGCTCTCTGGACGGCACAGCTTGCCATCGCCATCGACCGCGAGGGCGTAATAGCCCTTCTCCTCTATCCAAAACCGGCGCTCCACCGCGTCGCGCATGACCTCGGCCCGCGCCGCCCACGCCTCGACGCCCGGTTCCCCGAGCCGGGCGGCCATCTCGCTCATGGCCCGCCATGCGGCGAAGGCGTAGCCTTGCACCTCCACCAGGGCGATCGGATTGACCGCGAACCGCCCGTCGGAATGGAACACCGAATCGACACTGTCCTTCCACCCCTGATTGGTAAGGCCGCTGCTCGCCGCCCGTGCGTAGTCGATGAACCCGTCGCCATTGGAATCGCCCAGCGTCTCGAGCCAGCCCACGGCGCCCAGAAGCGCGGGCCACAATCGCCGGATCAGTGCGAGATCTTCGGTTCGGGTCAGATAGGCGCCGGCGAGAGCCACGAACAGCGGCGTGGTGTCGACTCCCCCATAGTAGAGGCCGAAGGGCACCTCCTTCATCGCCGCCATCTCACCGCGGCGGGTTTCGTGCATGATTTTGCCCGGCGCGGAGTCACCGAAGCTGGAAAGCTCATGCGCCTGTCGCGTGGCGAGGTAGGAAAGGACACCCCGGGCGAGGGATGGATCGAGCCACATCATCTGCCAGGCGGTGATGATTCCGTCGCGCCCAAACGGCGTGGAGAACCACGGAATTCCGGCATAGGGATAGAGGCCGGTGGAGAGCCGGGTGGTCAGGACGGCCACGTCGGCCCGCGATTGCTCGAGCCAGGCTCCGAACGCCCCGTCGGAGGCGCGCAACTGGGCGCCCTGTTCCTTGAGGTCGCGCAGCGTGCGATGGGCGCGGTGGAGGGCCTCGGTGAACCGGTGACGGCCGGGTGTCTCACCGTCCTGCGGGCCGGCCTCGATGAAGAGGTCCATTCTCCGCCGGGGAGCCAGGGGGAACATGAAGTCGGCGCGCGCCGCCGTCAGGCGCCACGGAGGCTCGGAAAAGGCGACCACCCCGGCGCGGGCGACCCCGTCCAGACCCTCGTAGCCGAACACCACGCCCCGTCCGGTGAGGCGGGGCGTCGCGAGACGGCCGCGCGCGGGGCGACGCAAGCCGCGCACCTCGAACATGTCGCGAAAGTCGGCGCCGTATTCGAAGGCGATCGGAAGCATCACCTCCTCAAGACCGAAATTCGTCAGGCGAAGACGTTCGAACAGCCGTCCGCCCCGAAGGCAGCGCTTGCGCTCGATGTGGATCACGCCGCGCGGGGTCGCGCGATCGCCCACGGGTGGGAGGGCCAGATTCGCCCCATTGAAGGTGAAGGCGGCGTTGTCGCGCGAAAGGGCGCAACTCAGTTTCGACGGCCGCCTGTCGCCGATCAGCAGGCGAAAGCGCGAGAGGATGCGGGTGTCGTCACTGAACAGACCGTCCACGCCCCCGCCCACGTCGCCCCAGGCGTCAGCAACAAGAAAAGTGTCGCCGTCCTTGATCGACAGCAGTTGGGTTGCGTCGACCTCGCCTTCGAGGACGGCCTCGTCCGGCGTCGGCGCGGCGGGGCTTGAAATATCGTCCATGTGGCCTGTGGCGACTGACGGCGAAAGGGAGCGTTTCGCCGCCGTACCGCGCGGGCTTTCAAATCACGCGATCTGGGCGAACACGTCCGGCTTTTCGGCTTCGTCCTCGCCGGATGCAAGCTCCGGCGCGTAGGGGCAGCGCGCCAACCGATCCGCGTAGAGGTCGAGGTAGGCGCGGGCCATCGCCGTGGCCGAAAACCGCCGGTCGAACCGCCGTCGAACCTCGCGCCGATCAAGCGCTCCCAAAGAGCGCACGGCCGCCACGGCTTCGTCTTCATCCTCGACCACATAGCCGGTGACGCCATCGTCGATCACCTCCGGCGCGGCGCCATAGCCATAGGCGACCACCGGGGTTCCGCAGGCCATCGCCTCGATCATCACCAAGCCGAACGGCTCGGGCCACTCGATCGGAAAAAGCAAGGCTTCCGCGCCGCCGAGGAAATCGGACTTTTCGGCATCGCCGATCTCGCCGACGAACTCGATCAGCGGGTGATCGAGCAAGGGCCGGATCTCGGTCTCGAAATACACCTTGTCGGCGGCGTCGACCTTGGCCGCCATCTTCAGTGGCATGCCCAAGCGTTTGGCGATGGCGATCGCCCGGTCGGGACCTTTTTCCGGCGACATGCGGCCAAGGAAGGCGAGATAGCCGCGCGAGCGGGGGGAGAAGCGGTACAGGCTCTCGGGCATGCCATGGTAGACGGTGCCGGCCCAGTTGGCGAACGGGAGCGCGCCGCGCTGCGAATCGGAGATCGACACCAGAGGGTATTTTGGCCAGCGGCGATAGACTTCCGGCAGGTCCTTCAGGTCGAGCCGCCCATGGAGGGTCGTGACCGTGCGCGAGGCGTTGGCTTCGAAGAACGGGAAATGGATCACGTCCGTGTGGAAATGGAGGATGTCGAAACGATCTTTTTGGCGCCGAACCTCGTTGAGCATGGTCAGATGGGCGGCGAGATCGGATTTGAGCGGCGCGGGATCCAGCCGGATCGCCTGATCGCGCACCGGGACGAGGTCCGCGCGGGTCTCGGCGTCCGCGCTGGAGAACAGGGTCACCTCGTGACCAAGATCGACGAGGGCGTCGGAAAGATGGGCGACGACGCGCTCGGTGCCGCCATACAACTTGGGAGGCACCGCCTCATACAGCGGTGCGATTTGGGCGATTTTCAAAGCTCGACTCCTGGAAGCGCCTGGACTGGACGCTTGGAGAGGCGTCCGGAGGGCGTTTGGTTCCCTTATATGGTGAGGGTTTTGTGCGCTGCACTACGAGCGATCAACGAATGTTTATCGCGGGCGGCCGTTTCTCGACCGGCCGGAGGTCGCGGGCGCCGAAGTTTCGGCTGACAAGCCGCGGTGGCCGGTTAAGGATGGCGCCGGGCCGCCGCTTCGGGCGAACGCCTTGTCCACCGGGAGCGCGGCGTGAGCGAGATCATCTCGGAAGCGGATATGATCGTCGTTCCCCCCGCCGCCCGCGACCCGGCCGCGCGCCTGAGTCTGGGCGCCGTGTGCTGGTCGCTCTTCGAGGGGGTCCGCAACCCCTATGTGGTCTTGATCACCATCTACATCTTCATGCCTTACGTCGCCCAGACCGTGGTCGGCGACCCGGTGAGGGGGCAGGAAGAAATCTCCCGCTGGAGCCAGTATTCGGGGTGGGCGGTGATGGCCACCGCACCCTTCCTCGGCGCCTCGATCGACAAGCTCGGAGGGCGCAAGATCTGGCTGGCGTTGATCGTCGGATTGATGGTCCCGATGATGGCGGCCCTTTGGTTCACCAAGGCGGATCACACGGGCCTCAGCGTCACGGCCACCCTCGCCCTGGCCATGGCCATCGGGATTTTGTTCACTTGGTCGGAGGTGCTGCACAATTCCCTGCTGGTGCGGGCGGCGGGGCTGCCGGCGGCCCACAAGGCCTCGGGCTTGGCCCTCGCCCTCGGCAACTTTTTCTCGCTGATCGCCCTTGGCTTCACCGCGTGGGCCTTCGCGCTTCCGGGTCTGCCGCAGACGGCGAACTGGGGATGGATTCCCGCCGCCCCGCTGTTCGGCCTATCCCGCGCCCTGCACGAGCCGGAGCGGGTGGTCGCCCTGCTCGCGGCGGGAATGTTCGCCATCGGCGCCGTGCCGCTCTTTCTGTTCACTCCGGACGCGCCACGCACCGGCATTCCGGTCCTGCGTGCCTTGCGCAGCGGCGCCAGCGACCTGTGGTCGATGATCAAGACCGTTCGCCACTACCGCAACGCGGCGATCTTCCTGGCCGCGCGGATGTTCTATGTCGACGGCATGACCGCGATTCTGATCTACGCCGGGGTCTATGCCACGGGGGTGATGAAGTGGCGCGCCCTGGAGATGCTGTTCTTCGGCATTATTCTCAGCGTTCTGGCGGTGCTCGGCGGTTTTGTCGGCCGGTGGTTGGACAACGCGCTTGGACCCAAACGGGCGGTGCAGATCGAGATCGGAATGTCGCTTCTGGGGATCGTCGCCTTTCTCGGCATGTCGCCGGACACCATCCTCTATATTTGGCATTTCGATCCGGCCGCCCATCCGCTCCTGTGGAACGGGCCGTTCTTCCGGACCTGGCCGGAGTGGATTTTTCTTCTCATCGGTTTTTCCAACGCGGTGTTCATCACCGCTCACTACGCCTCCAGCCGCACTCTTCTTACGCGCCTTACGCCGCCCGAGCAGACCGGCGCCTTCTTCGGCGTCTACGCCCTCTCCGGCACCGCGACGAGTTGGCTGGGACCCCTTCTGGTCAATCAGGGCACGAGATACTTCAAGACCCAGCAAGGTGGCTTCGCCACCGTGACCGTGCTTCTGGCCATCGGCTTCGTGGGGCTGTTGTTCGTCCGCGGCGGGAACCGGCCGGACACGCCCACGCTTGCCGTCGCGCCGGCGCCGGCCTAAGGCCCGGCGATGCTTCTCCCCGCCGCCGTTCCGCGCGCCGCGCTCGCGCTCCTGCTCCTCGCCGGAAGTTCGGCGGCGGCTCCCCGATCCCCGCGCGTGGCCGATGGCTGGACGCGCCCGGCGGCCGCCGGAGTCAACGGGGCGGGATATCTGACGATCGTCAACGCCGGGGGGAGCGCCGACACGCTCGTTGCCGCCGCCAGTCCTTCGGCGCGTCGGGTTTCCATCCACCAGAGCCGGATGACCGAAGGGGTGATGTCCATGCGCTCCGTGCCGCGTCTGGCCATACCGGCGGGAGGGACGATCGCCCTCGCGCCCGGCGGCTATCACCTGATGCTCGAGGGCCTCGTTCGGCCCTTGCGGGTCGGCGACCGCGTGCCGGTCGCCCTCACCTTCGCCAAGGCGGGTCCGCAGGCGGCCACTCTCCTGGTTCGCCTCGCGCCGCCGTCGCCCATGCCCGGAATGAAGATGTAACCGCCGGAACTTCGTGGGAGAGACGCCTTGGCCGCCTGGAACTATGCCGATCTGTGGGAGAGCGTCGCCGACGCGATCCCCGACCGCCCCGCCCAAATTCACGGCGAACGGGCGATCGACTGGCGCGCCTTCGACCGGCGGGCCGACGCCCTCGCCGCCCGCTTCCTCGAGGCGGGACTGGGCCATCAGGCCAAGGTGGCCGCCTTTCTCTACAACGCCCCTGAATACCTGGAGACCTATTTCGCCGCCTTCAAGGCCGGCCTCGCGCCGGTGAACACGAACTACCGCTATGTCGAGGGCGAGCTCGTGTACCTGTTCGACAACGCCGATGTCGAGGCGGTGGTGTTCCACGCCGCGTTCACCGAGACGGTCGAGGCGATCCGCGGGCGGTTGCCCAAGGTGAGGTTGTGGATCGCGGTGGCGCAACCGGGGCATCCCGTCCCGGCCTTCGCCGAGGACTACGACGCGGTGGTCGCCCGCCCGGCCGTGCGCACCGTCGCGCCCTGGGGACGAAGCGGCGACGACCTTTTGATTCTTTACACCGGCGGCACCACGGGGATGCCGAAGGGGGTGATGTGGCGCCAGGAAGACCTGTTCTTCGTCCTCGGCGGTGGCGGCAATCTCCTGCTCGGCGTGCCGCCTTTCGCCGATCCGGAGGAAGCGGGCGCTCGGGCGCGGGCGGAATATCCCGGGGTCGCCATCGCGGCCTGCCCGTTGATGCATGGCACCGCGCAGTTCACTTCCATGGCCGCCTTGACCGCCGGGGGGACCGTCGCCTGCCTTCCCTCCACCCGCTTCGACGCCCACGAGTTCTGGGACGAGGCGGCGCGGCTCGGGGCCACGAGCGGGGCGATCGTCGGCATGGCTTTCGCTGCTCCCATGCTGGACGCGCTCGAGGCGAATCCCGGTGGCTGGGCTCTCGGCGCACTCAAGCGGCTGGGATCGTCCGGCACGGTGTGGAGCATGGAGAACAAGGCGGGTTTGCTGCGTCATCTGCCGGGTTGCGTCATCTTCGACAGTCTGGGGTCTTCGGAGGCGGTCGGGTTGGGCGCCTCCAACTCCGCCAGCGGGGCCACCGCGGAGACGGCGAAATTCATGGTCGGACCCAACACGGCGGTCTTCACCGACGACGGGCGCCGCGTGGAACCAGGGTCCGGCGAGCGCGGACAGGTGGCGGTGAGCGGTTTCCTCCCCGTCGGCTACTATAAGGATCCGGAGAAGACCGACCGCACCTTCCGCCAGATCGATGGGCGCCGGTGGTCGATTCCAGGGGACTTCGCCACCGTCGAGGCGGACGGGACCATGCGCCTTCTCGGCCGCGGGTCGCAGGTGATCAACACCGGCGGCGAGAAGGTCTTTCCCGAAGAGGTCGAGGAGGCGATCAAGCGCTTCGCCGGCGTGCGCGACGCGGCCGTGGTTGGCGTGCCCGACGCCCGCTTCGGCGAACGGATCTGCGCCGTCGTCGAGATGGAAGGCGGCGACGCGCCAAGCCTCGCGGAGATCTCCGCTCACGTGCGCGCCGGCCTCGCCGCCTACAAGGCGCCGCGCGAACTGGTCCTCGCGCCGATCCGCCGCGCGGCCAATGGCAAGCTCGACTACAAGGCCATGCGCGCCTTCGCCCTCGAACGCCTCGGCGGATGAATGATTTTTAACGCATGGCGGCGTCGCGTTTTCGTGCATGGTCGCCGCCGACCAGCCATTGTCGGGACCCCAAACCAACCATGAAAAATCTCCGTCTGAGCGCCGCCGCGATCGCGATCCTTTGTGGCGGCGGCCTCGTCCACGCCGCACCGGCCGATCCGCCGGCGGCGCAGCGCATCCTGCCGTGGGGCTTCGATTTGGCGGGCCGTGACACCGCCGTCGTTCCGGGCAACGATTTTTACGAATACGCCGATGGCCGCTACATCAAGAACATCGTCATTCCCCCCGACCGGTCCCGTTTCGGAACCTTCGACGCCCTCGCCGTCCTTTCGGAAGACCGTGTTCACGCCATTCTCGAAGCGGCCACCGCCGAACCCCATCCCGATCACGACCAGGCGCTGATCGGGACCTTCTACAAGGCGTTCATGGACGAGGGCCGGGTCGAGGCGCTGGGGGCCAAGCCCTTGGCCTCCGATCTCGCCGCCATCCGCGCCGCGACCACCCGCGAGGCGCTCGCCGCCCTCATGGGCCGGGCCAACACCGGCTATTTCGGCTCCTTCTTCGGGACCGGTATCGGGACGGATGCGCGGACTCCCACCCGCTATGCCGTCGGGCTCGGTCAGGCCGGATTGGGGCTGCCCGACCGCGACTACTACCTGGTGGCCAGCTTCGCGCCGCAAAAGGCCAAGTATCAGTCCTATGTCTCCCAGATGTTGCGCGCGGTGGACTGGCCGGACGCCGAGGAGCAGGCCAAGGCCATCGTGGCCATGGAAACCGACATCGCGCGGGTGAGTTGGACGCGTGGCGAACAGCGCGATCCGGTGAAGACCTACAATCCCATGTCTCCCGCCGAGCTGGCCACGTCGGCGCCCAACTTCGACTGGCGGGCCTATTTCGTCAACGCCGACCTGGGTTCGGTGGACCGGGTGGTGGTCGGCGAGAGCACCGCCGTGCCGAAGATCGCGGCCATCTTCGCCCGCACCCCGGTCGCGACACTGCAGGCGTGGCAGGCGTTCAATGTCGTCGACAGCGCCGCGCCGCTGCTGTCCAAACGATTCGTCGACGCTCATTTCGATTTCCGCTCCAAGGTCCTTTCCGGTCAGCCCGAACAGAAGCCCCGATGGAAACGGGCGGTTGCCGCCGTCGACGGCGCAGTCGGCGAGGCGGTCGGCAAGGTCTATGTCGCCCGTTATTTCCCGCCCGACTCCAAGGCCGCGATGGAGGCCCTGGTCGGCGACCTGCGGGTGGCGCTCGCGGCGCGTATCCAGAACCTGACGTGGATGAGCGCGCCCACCAAAGCCAAGGCGCTCACCAAGCTTTCCATGCTCAATGTGAAAGTTGGGTATCCGGCGAAATGGCGCGACTACAGCGCCCTCACCGTCAGCCCGGACGATCTCTACGGAGACGTGCGACGAGGGGCCGCCTTCGAGTGGGCGCGCGAGGTGAACCGGTTGAACGGACCGGTGGACCGGCAGGAATGGGGAATGACTCCGCAGACGGTGAACGCCTACTATTCGCCAACCGAGAACGAGATCGTCTTTCCCGCCGCCATCCTCCAGCCGCCGTTCTTCGATCCCAAGGCCGATCCGGCGGTCAACTTCGGCGGTATCGGCGCGGTGATCGGCCATGAAATGACCCACGGGTTCGACGACGAGGGCCGGCAGTTCGACGGGACGGGGGCCCTTTCCGACTGGTGGACCGCCGAGGACGCGGCCAAGTTCGTCGCCCGGACCGCCCGCCTCGGCGCGCAATATTCCGCCTTCGAACCGGAACCCGGGGCCCACATCAAGGGCGATCTGACCATGGGTGAGAACATCGCCGATCTTGGCGGCGTGCTCATGGCGCTGGACGCCTACCATGTATCGCTGAACGGACGGCCCCCGCCGGTGCTCGACGGTACCACCGGCGACCAGCGGGTTTTTCTCGGTCAGGCCCAGGTCTGGCGAAGCGTGGTCCGCGAGGACCTCGCCCGCCGCCTCCTCGTCTCCGACCCCCACTCACCGCCCAAAGAGCGGGTGAACGGCGTGGTGCGCAACATAGACGCCTGGTACGCGGCGTTCGACGTCAAGCCGACGGAAAAGCTCTATGTCGCGCCCGACCAGCGGGTGAGGATCTGGTAGCGAAACCAACCAAGCGCCCGCCGCGAACGATCGCGCCGGGCGCCTGGGCGGTCCAGGGTGCGTTTCCTCCCGGAAACTCGGGCGCGACGGGGCCCATCGACTGCGAACCGCTCATCCAACCGGCCTCATCGGGAACGCGATTTCGTTGCGCGAGTCAATGAAAAATTAGACCACTCACGCGACATTCACCTCGTCCATGACCGATCTCACGCGAAAGTTCACCCCTTTTGCCCACCGCCCAACGCGCGCGCCAGCATCCCCCCGGCGGCGCTCACCGCCTCGAACACATAGGCCGGATGGGTGACGCTAACCGGCCCCACCCCGGCGGCGGCGAGGGCGGCCGCGGCGGCGAAGAGATCGCCCTGGGCCACCAGCATGCCGTTCGCCCGCTCCTGGTCGGCGGCGCCCGCGAGCGGGGCCAGGGCCTCTCGCGCGACGGCATCCTGACCGGCCGGCCACACGAGACTGGCGACATCGCGGCCCCGCGCGCGCGCCTCGAAAATTCCCAGAAGGCGGCGGCAAAGGTCCAGCTTTTTCGTGTCCCACCCCGCTGACAGGCCGGCGGCGAGCCGCGCCCGACTGCGCAGGATAACCCCGTCCTCGAGGATCTTCAGCCCGTTGGCGGCGAGGGTCGCGCCGGTGGTGGTGATGTCGACGATCATCTCCGCCGAGCCGGCCGCCGGCGCGCCCTCGGTGGCCCCTCCGGAATCGACCACGCGGTAGTCGGCGATCCCGTGGGCGGCGAAGAAGCCGCGTGTCTGGCCGGGGTATTTGGTCGCCACCCGCAGCCGGCGGCCGGTGCGTGCGAGCCACAACCGGGCGACGTCGTCCACGTCGGCCATGGTGTCGACATCGATCCAGCTCCGCGGCGCGGCGACCACGAGGTTGGCGCGGCCGAAGTCGAGGGCGACAAGCAGGAGCACCGGCGCGGCGCCGCCCTCGCCCAGTTCCGCCAGAAGATCCTCTCCGGTCACCCCCAGATGAATCTCGCCTGCCACCAGGGCCGAGGCGATGTCTCCGGCGGAGAGGAACCGAATCTCGATGCCGTCGAATCCGTCGATGGCTCCCGCGTAGCCGCGCTCCCCCCCGCCGGCGCGAACCACGACACCGCAGTCGGCGAGCCACGCGTCGGCCTGTTCCTTCAGTCGTCCCTTGGACGGCAGGGCCAGAACCAGCGCGCCGGTCACGCCGCGCCGCCGATCCACGCCCGACCGGGGCGCACCGTGCAGCCCACGGCGCCGACCAGCGACGCCGCGCCAAGCCGCGAGGGTAGCGAATCGTAACGCCCGCCGGCGGCCACCGGCGCGCCCTCGCCCAGCGCCGTGCTGCGGATTTCAAACAGGAAACCGTCGTAGTAGCCGAACGCCCGCCCGAACGCGGCGGAGAAGCGCATGGCGTTCGGCGGCGCCCCGTTTCGGCTCAAGGCGTCGAGCCGCCACGCCCAGTCCTCGAGCGCCTTGCCCAGCGGGCCGACTCCCGGTCCGGCGAGGCGCGCGATCGCTTCCATGGCCTTGTCCGGCGTCCCTTCGATGGCGAGGAAGCGGTCGATCATCTGCCGCTGCGCGGCGGAGAGGCCCGGCGATCGGGCAACGGTCGCGCGTTCGCCAAGGCGATGCACGATCTCGGCCGCCGAGCGGCCCGCGGGTGGCGGGATCGCAGCGAGGGCGAGAATCTCGTCCAGGACGGCGGCGGCCTCCTCTTCCGAAACCCCGGCCAAGAGATGGGCGAGCCTCTCGCCTTCGCGCGCCTTTTGGGCCGCGCCGCTCGACATGGACGCCAGTTCGGCACGGAGGCGTCGCGGGTTTGAGAATGCCCTCGTCAGCCTCGCCGCCACGGTAGCGGCCACGTCCATGCCGGCGATGAAGGCGCTGAACAGGGCGACGTCGCCCAGCAGCATGGTGAGGTCGTCTCGTCCGCCCGCCGCCGCCGCCCGCCAGGCGAGGGCGGCGATGGCGGCGTCCGCCGCCGGCCGCTCGGTGTTCTCGAACACCTCCAGGCCGATCTGAAGGAACTCTTCCGCGCGCGCCTCTCCCTTGGGCGCGACCCGAAAGGCGTGCCCCTCGTAAAGATAGCGACCCTCGCCGGCCTCACTGGCGATGTGGGCGCGCGCGGCCGACAGGGTGAAATCGGGGCGAAGGCACGCTTCCGCCCCGCCCGGCGACTGGACGATGAACAGACGCTCGCGCATCGCCTCGCCGGCGAGATCAAGATATTGCCCCAGGGACTGAACCACCGGGGCGTCGAAGGTCCGGGCGCCGGCCGCCGCGAACGGGGCGCGAACGGCGGCGAGCACCTCGGCGGGAACCGGCGCCTCCAGCCTCATCGGGTCGCGTCCACGATCCGCCGCACGGTCGCGACGAGGGCGGTGCGCGGGGCGGTGATCTGACCGGGTCGCTCGTCCCGCCACGCCTGATTGCCCTCGATCTGGCTGGCGAGGCGGCGGCCGAGGTCGAGATCCTTGATGGTGACCTCACCCGAGGCGATCTCGTCCTCGCCCATGATCACCGCCGCCGGGGAGAGGCGCCGGTCGGCGTATTTCATCTGCGCCCTCATTCCCGAGGCCCCGAGATAGACCTCCGCGGCGATGCCGGCGGCGCGCAGCTCGGCGGCAAGTCCCAGGTAGTCGGCCATCCGCGCCGGGTCGAAGGCGATGACCACGACCGGTCCACGCGCCCGTATCGTCTCTCCGCCGCGCGCCGCCAGCGCCGCCGCCAGGCGCGAGACGCCGAACGAAAAGCCGGTGGCGGGAGTTTTCTCGCCGGTGAACCGCGCCACCAGATCGTCGAAACGACCGCCGCCTCCCATGGAGCCGAAACGGATCGCCTCGCCCCCCGCGTCGACGGACCCCCCTGCGAGCTCGGCCTCGAACACCGCGCCGGTGTAGTATTCGAGCCCGCGCACCACCGAAGGATCGAATATCGCCGCGTCTTCTCCGACCCCGAGCGCGCCCAGGGCGGCGTCGATCGCCGCCAGTTCCGAAAGCCCCTCGTCCCCCTCCCGGGAGGCGCCGAGGACGTTGGCGAGTCGGTCGAGCGTCGCCGCCCGCGCCCCGCTTCCCGCCTCGACGAAGGCGACTACCGCGTCCACCGCGGGACCGTCGAGCATGGCGCCCTTGGTGAACGCGCCCGACTCGTCACGTCGGCCCGCGCCCAGAAGGTCAGCGACCCCGCGAATTCCGAGCCGGTCGAGCTTGTCCACCGCCCGAAGCACCGCGAGTTTCTGACCCGCGTCGGTCGCGCCCGCCCCGGCGAGGACGCCGTCGAGCAGTTTACGGTTGTTGATCCTGACCACGAAACCGCCGCGCGGCAGCCCGGCGGCGGCAAAGCCTTCCACCGCCATGGCGATGATCTCGGCGTCCGCCTCCGGCCGGGCGGAGCCTACGGTGTCGGCGTCGCACTGGATGAACTCGCGGAACCGGCCCGGACCGGCCTTCTCGTCGCGCCAAACCGAGCCCACGGCATAACGACGGAACGGTTTGGGCAAGGTGGCGAGATTTTCCGCCACGTGGCGAGCGAGGGGGGCAGTGAGATCGTAGCGCAGCGCCATCCACTCTTCGTCGTCGTCGCGCAGCGCGAATACGCCGGCGTTCGGGCGGTCCGCGTCGGGGAGGAATTTTCCGAGGGCGTCGGCGTACTCGAAAGCGCCGCTGTCGAAGGCCTCGAAGCCATGGAGCTCATAGACGGCCGAGACGGCGGCGACGATGCGCCGTTCGGCGGCGATGGTGTCGGCCCGTCGATCCTGAAAGCCGCGCGGCGCGCGAGCGCGCGGGCGGAGGGGGGCATCGCTCGTCATGCGCGGCGCTTAAAGCGTCGCGGGGCGCCCGGCAAGGTTGGCGCCTCGGGCAGCGGTCTCCAGCGCGCCGGCGACCGCCTCCGGCGTGAGTATCTGCGGCAGGATCGCGGGTTCACCGGCGCCGGAAGGATAGAGAAGATAGAGTGGAACGCCAATGCGGCCCTCCGCGGCCAGCGCCTTGGCGATGGTCGCGTCCCGGTTGGTCCAGTCGGCGACGAGATAGGCGGCGCCGGTCCGGCGAAAGGCCCGGGCGACCCGCGGGCTGGAGAAGGCGACCCGCTCGTTGACCTCGCAGGTCACGCACCAGGCGGCGGTGAAATTGACCA
>JBDTKQ010000037.1:0-3035 GCA_039935235.1 Caulobacteraceae bacterium | reverse complement strand
ACGCATTACGCCTCCGCGGCGTCGACGTGGATCAGCGTCCAGTTGGGATTGCGGCTCTTGAGATTGCGCTCGAAGGTCCACACCTCGGCGGTTCGGCGCTCGCCCACCGTCTCGCCTTCGGGTCCCTTGGCGCGATTGCGGAACTCGGCGAGGAAGCGCACCGAGGCCTTGGCCAGATCGCCGACCAGATTGATCCCCTCGAAATCGGCCCGCGGGGTCTGGATGAACTCCACGCTCTCGGTCTTGCCGGCCGCCTCGCGCGCCGAGATCGCGGTCTCGAATCCGGCCATCACCTCATCGGACAGCAGCGGCTTGAGCGCCGTGCGGTCGCCGGCGGCGAAGGCCTTGACGATCGTCTGATAGGCCGCCCGCGCGCCCTGCAGGAACACCGCGATATCGAACGCCGGGTCGCGCGCCCGGATCGACGCGAGCGCCGCGGGGGCCTCGGTCCCGTCCGGCGCCGGCAGCGCCCCGCGCGCCGCCTCCGCCGGCGCCGCTTGCGCGGGCGCGCGGGCCATATCCTCCGCGCTGCGTCCGACCCTTCGGCCGAGCACCGCGTAAAGCTGGAAAAGGACCACCGCGGCGAGGGCGGCGAGGATGATGAGTTCAAATACCTGCACGACAGCGCCTATCGCTTCGAACCTGTGGACTTTCCTATATAGGGCAGACTTGGCCCGGCGTCAGCAACCCGGCGTTGCGGCCCCGCGGGCGCCGTGATAGCCACCCCGCTTCTCCCTGAAAACCCGCCGCCTCCGCGCGGCCCACGACGGACCGCGCGCCATGACCGACACCGAAAACGGGGCCCTCCCGCAAGAGACCAATGGCGAGATGCAGGTCCCGCCGCCGGGTATTCGCATCCTCGCCCAGTATATCAAGGATCTCTCGTTCGAAAATCCGCGGGCTCCCGAATCCCTGCGCAGCGGCGGCCCGCCGCCTCAGATCAATCTGGGCGTGGAGCTCAACGCCCGCGGTCGCGAGGCCGGCGTGTTCGAGATCGAGCTGAAGCTCACCGCCAAGGCGGAGCGCGAGAGCGACACCGTGTTCCAGATCGAACTGGTCTATGCCGGGCTTTTCCAGGTCGTCGGCGTCGGCCCCGAGGACATGGAGCAGGTGCTGATGATCGAGTGCCCGCGCTATCTGTTCCCCTTCGCCCGGCGGATGATCGCCGACCTGTCAACCGAGGGCGGCTTCCCGCCCTTCATGCTCGAGCCGATCGACTTCGCCGCCATCTATCTGGCCCGCAAGGCCCAGGCCGAGGGCGAGACCGTCGGCAGCGCCTGATCGCGGCGACGCCGCCGAATCGAGGTCGAAGCGGTCCCACAGGGCGTCCTTCACCCCCGCGGCGATGAAGGCGGCGTGGGCCGCCCGCTCCGCCCCGGTCAGGCGCGGGACCAGCGGCCGCGGGCGTGGCGGCCAGACGCGGGCGCCGCTCGCGTCCGCCGCCGCGGGATCCGCCGTCGCCACCAGTTCCAGCCGCCGCTCACGACCGCCGCGCAGCTCGAGATAGACCCCGGCGAGCAGCTTCGCATCGACCAGCGCCCCGTGCCGGTCACGTTCGGCCAGGGAGATCCGGTAGCGTTTGCAAAGGGCGTCGAGCGAATTGTACATCCCCGGAAAGCGCTTTTGCGCCAGGGCGAGGGTGTCGACCCAGCGGGCGGCAATCAGCGGCGCGCGGCCCGCGCGCTCCAGCTCGTGGTTGAGAAACCCCCGGTCGAACCCGGCATTGTGGGCCACGATGATCGCCTCGCCGAGGAACGCGACGAGGGCCTCGGCGACCTCGGCGTCGGCGAACCGCGGCTTGCCGGTCAGGAACGCCCGCGACAGGCCGTGGACCCGCTCGGCGTCCGGATCGACGTCCCGTTCCGGGTCGACATAGCAATGGAAATGCCGCCCGGTGGGAAGGAAGTCCTCGAGCTCGACGCAGGCGATCTCGATCACCCGGTGCCCCTGGAGCGGATCGAGACCGGTGGTTTCGGTATCCAGAACGATTTCGCGGGCCATGGACCCCTAGTCGCCTGCTTCGGCCCGGCCGCGCAAGGCCGTCAGGACCGCGGCGACCTGGCGGCCGGCGGCGTCGAACCCGTCCCCGGTGTGAATCGTGAAATCCGCGCGGCGGCGCTTTTGCGCGTCCGGCATCTGGGCGGCGAGGAGGGCTGCGAACCGTGCTTCGGTCATCCCCGGTCGCGCCATGACCCGCGCCCGCTGGACCCGCGCCGGGGCGGAGGCCACGACCACCGCGTCCACCGTCCGCGCGCCGCCGGTTTCCAGAAGAAGGGGGATGTCGAGCACGGCGAAGGCCTTTCCCGCCGCCCGCGCGCGCTCCAGAAACGCCGCCCGCGCCTCGCCCATCAGCGGCCAGACGATGGCGTTGAGCCGCGCGAGCGCTTCGGGGTCTCCGAGCACCCGCTCGCCGAGGCGCGCCCGGTCGATCGCCCCCTCGCGGGCGACCCCGGGAAAGGCCGCCTCCACCGGCGCGACCGCCGCTCCGCCGGCGGCATAGAGGCGATGAACCTCGGCGTCGGCGTCATAGACCGCGGCGCCCTGGCTTTCGAAGAGACGGGCGGTCGCGGTCTTGCCCATGCCGATCGAGCCGGTGAGGCCGATGACGATCACGCGCCGTCCCCGAGGGCGCGAAGGGCGAGGGCGCGAACGTCGAGGCTGGGCGGCGCGCGGCCGAAGAGGGCGGCGAAGCTCGGGACCGCCTGACCGATGAGCATGGCCAGGCCGTCGACCGTGGTCAGGCCCAGGGCCTCCGCCGCCGCCAGCAGTGGCGTGCGCGGGGGCCGATAGACCATGTCCATGACCACAGTTCGGCGCCGCGCCGCGGCCAGGTCGAGGCCGCCCCCCTCGCCGACGCCGGCGGGGATGGCGTTGATCACGAGCTGGACCCCCGCCACGTGATCGGCGGCGGCCGCCCATGGCGTCACCGATACCCGCGTGCCGAGGAGCCCGGCGAGGGCCTCGGCCCGGTCGCGCGAGCGGTTGACGATGACGATGCCCGGCGCCCCCGCCCCGAGGAGGGCCGCCGCCGCCCC
>JBDTKQ010000036.1:0-11476 GCA_039935235.1 Caulobacteraceae bacterium | reverse complement strand
CGCCTTTGTCACCACCGAGCGCCTGCTCATCGCCCTGGCCAGGGATGGCGGCGACGCGGCCAAGGCCCTCGCCGACGCGGGAGCCAAGCCCGCGGCGCTCGAAACGGCCGCCAAGACCCTGCGCAAGGGCCGCACGGCGGACAGCGCCTCGACCGAGGACGGCTATGACGCCCTCAAACGCTACGCCCGCGACCTGACCCAGGCGGCGCGCGACGGCAAGCTGGACCCCGTGATCGGCCGCGACGAGGAGATCCGCCGCACCATCCAGGTCCTCGCCCGGCGGACCAAGAACAATCCCGTGCTGATCGGTGAGCCGGGAGTCGGCAAGACCGCCATCGTCGAGGGCCTGGCCCAGCGCATCGTGAACGGCGACGTGCCCGAAAGCCTGCGCGACAAGAAACTTCTGGCCCTCGACATGGGCTCGCTGATCGCCGGGGCGAAATACCGCGGCGAGTTCGAGGAGCGGCTGAAGGCGGTGCTGAACGAGGTCACCGCGGCGGAGGGCGGGATCATCCTGTTCATCGACGAGATGCACACCCTCGTGGGGGCCGGCAAATCCGAAGGGGCGATGGACGCCTCCAACCTGCTCAAGCCCGCCCTCGCCCGCGGCGAACTGCATTGCGTGGGAGCGACCACCCTGGATGAATACCGCAAGAATGTGGAAAAGGACGCCGCCCTCGCCCGCCGGTTCCAGCCCGTTTTCGTGAACCAGCCGACGGTGGAGGACACCGTCTCGATCCTCCGCGGCCTCAAGGAAAAGTACGAGGCGCACCACGGCGTGCGCATCTCCGACAGCGCCATCGTCGCCGCGGCGACCCTGTCGAACCGCTACATTACGGACCGGTTCCTGCCCGACAAGGCCATCGACCTGATCGACGAGGCCGGCAGCCGGGTGCGCATGGCGGTGGATTCCAAGCCCGAGGAACTGGACGAGATCGACCGGCGCGCCGTGCAGCTCAAGATCGAGCGAGAGGCCCTGACGAAGGAGCACGATTCGGCGTCGCGCCAGCGGCTGGAGAAGCTCGAGGACGAGCTCGACGATCTGGAAGGCCGCTCGGCCGAGATGACCGCCCGCTGGCGCTCGGAGAAGGACAAGATCGGCCAGGCGGCGCAGGCTCGCGAGGCCCTCGAGCGGCTGAGAGCCGAACTCGCCGCGGCCCAGCGCCGTGGCGACCTGCAGCGCGCCTCGGAGATCGCCTACGGAGAGATCCCGCCCCTCGAAAGGCGCCTCGCCGACGAGGAAGCGTCGGCGGACACCGACCCCCTTACTCCCGAGGTGGTCGACGCAGAGCAGATCGCCGCGGTGGTCTCGCGGTGGACCGGGGTTCCGGTGGACAGGATGCTGGAAGGCGAGCGCGACAAGCTCCTGCGCATGGAAGATTCGCTGCGCGCCCGGGTCGTGGGCCAGGAAGAGGCGCTGGAAGCGGTGTCCGACGCTGTCCGCCGCGCCCGCGCCGGTCTGCAGGACGCCTCGCGGCCGATCGGCTCGTTCCTGTTCCTGGGTCCCACGGGCGTGGGCAAGACCGAGCTGACCAAGGCCCTGGCCGCGTTCATGTTCGACGACGAGAACGCGATCACTCGCCTGGACATGAGCGAATATATGGAAAAGCATTCGGTGAGCCGGATGATCGGCGCGCCTCCGGGCTACGTCGGTTACGACGAGGGCGGGGCGCTCACCGAGGCGGTTCGTCGGCGCCCCTATCAGGTGGTCCTGTTCGACGAGGTGGAGAAGGCTCACCCGGACGTGTTCAACGTCCTTCTGCAGGTGCTCGACGACGGGCGGCTGACCGACGGTCAGGGAAGGACGGTGGATTTCCGCAACACCCTGATCATCATGACCTCGAATCTCGGCAGCGAATATCTCTCCGCCCAGTCGGTGACCGCCGATGGCGAGGGCCAAAGCGTCGAAGCGGTGCGGCCGCTGGTCATGGACGCGGTGCGCAAGCACTTCCGCCCCGAGTTCCTCAACCGCATCGACGAGATCATCCTGTTTCACCGCCTCGGCCGGGCGCAGATGGATTCCATCGTCGGCATCCAGCTTCGGCGGGTGGACAAGCTGCTGGAGAGCCGGCGGATGGCCATCGCCGTGGATGCCGGGGCCCTCCACTGGCTCGGCGAGCGGGGCTACGACCCGGTCTATGGCGCGCGGCCGCTCAAGCGGGTGATCCAGAAAGAGCTGATCGACCCGATCGCCAGGAAACTGCTCGCCGGAGACCTCGAGGACGGCTCGGTGATCCAGGTCGGCGCCGGCGCCGAGGGGCTGGAGATCGGCCGGGCGACGGTGAACTGAGGCGTAGCGACGCGCAAGGCGTCCTCTGTCCCGAACCCGAGCGACTTTTGCGGCGTCCGCCCGGGACGCTTGCCACCCGTTGAGCCTTGGGGCAGCTTGGGAGGCGAACAGCAGGAACCCGCCCATGCAACGCATAGCCGCCGCCGTAGCTCTGACGTTGGCGCTTACACTATCCTCCAGCGCCACGGCCGCCGCGGACGGGGTCGACCCGGGGCTGCGGGCGGCGAACGACGCCGAGGTGCGGGCGTTCCTCGCCGCCGACGCCAAGGGGCTCAGCTCGCTGTGGGCCGACACCTTCGTGGTCAACAACCCGCTCCACAAGTTCGTCACCGGGTCGCAGGTCCTGGCGATGGTGACGTCGGGGCGTCTGCGCTTCACCTCATTGACGAGGTCGATCGACTACGCCCACGCCTACGGTGACATCACCATCCTGGCGGGGACCGAAACCTGCGGCTGGGCCGGCAAGGTCCCGCTGGCCGGCCAGATCTCGGAGGTCCGATTCACGTCCGTCTGGAGACGCTTCCCGGACGGGAGGTGGCTCGAAGTCGCGCGCCACGCGGACATCCTGCCGGATAACTGATGTGATTCGTGGTCCCGGCTGAATTGGGTTTCCACCCCATGGGAAACCTTCCAGGGGTCCGTTTTTGGGCAAGCGGCGGTTCTGTCTACTTCGCCCCGACCCGCGGCCGCGCCTTCGATTCCGGCATCTCAGCAGCCAGGCGCGCCTCGGCGCCCGCGATCATGGCGCGAAAGCGCGGGTCTTCGCGCAGGGGGTTGAAGTCCGGGTCGATCTTGGCGACCCGGAGAAATTCCATTTGGGTGGAAGCGAAGAACGGTGCCAGTTGTTCGAGCGCTCCCTCGGCGTCCTCGAGATAGGCGCTCAGAGCGCAGGCGAGATTGTAGCGCATGAACACATTGTCCGGATCGATCAGCAGGGCGCGGCGCGCCCAGTCCCGGGCACGCTCAACCTCACCCAGGGCGGCCAGGGCCACGCAACATGCAAGGAAGGCAGTCGCCCGAGCGCGACGCGAGAATTCAGATGACCGCGTCGAGTTCGCAGTCGCGCAGGTCTTCGAGCATCCCGCGTCCGGTCGGCGTCCAGTCCAGGGCCTTTCGCGTAATGGCGCTGGAGGCGTGATTGTCCATCCCCGCGAACATGGCGAAATCGCCGAAATAATCACCTGTTTCATCCGGCCCGAGACCTCGCACGGGTAAGCCCAGGCGTTCGCCGATCGCCTCTGTCATGGCGCGCATGGTCACGTGCTCTTCGTCGACGGCGTGGAAGACCGCGCCCGCTTTCCCCTTCTCCAACGCGAGGCGATAGACCCGGGCCACGTCGCTTACATGCGCGGCCGACAGTCCGGTGGAACCGTCGCCGGCATATCCAACGAAGCCTTTCCGCCGCGCGATCTGGATGATCGGGGTGACGAGGCCCTGGCGGCGGGTGTCGTGCACCTGCGGCAGCCTCATTACCATCGCGCGAACGCAGCGCCCGGCCGCGGCGAGGGTGGCGAGCTCGGACGCTCCGCGAACGGCGCCGAATCCGTCGGGCGGCGTGGAGTCGGTCTCCTCGGCCATCTTGCCCATGATCAGGTTTACGCCCGAGGTGACCACGAAGGGTTTGCCCGTGCCCTCCAGGAGGGCCAGCATCGCCTCCACCGCGCGGTTGTCCTTCCGGCCGTTCTCCACGAAGCGGCTGAAGTCGTGGTCGAACGCGAGATGGATAACGCCGTCGGCGGTCCGGACCCCCTCCGCGAGCGATTTGGGCTCCTCCAGCACACCGCGGTGGACAGCGACCCCGAGAGTGTCCAGCTTTGCCACCGCCGCTTGATTGCGCGCGAGACCGACGACGTCATGACCCGCCGCCTTCAGTTCGGGGATGAGAGCCGTGCCGATGAACCCCGTCGCGCCGGTGACGAATACCCGCATGGCGCCTCACTCTATCGTCGTTGTGGAGGGAACCAATACCGCAGAACCGAGAGTGAACAACCTGGCTAAATCTGCCTCTCGCGCCCTGCCCAGTAGGGCGCCCGCACCTTGCCGCGCTGGATCTTGCCGGCCGGGCTGCGGGGGAGCTCGGCGGCGAAGTCGAGGCTGCGCGGCGCCTTGTAGCCGGCGAGGCGGCTCCGGGCGAAGGCGAGGATCTCGTCGGCCAGCGCCTGGCTGGGCTCGCGGCCGGGATGGAGGGTGACGACCGCCTTCACCTCCTCTCCCCACTCGGGGTTGGGCACGCCGATGACACAGCTGTCCTCCACCGCGGGGTGCTCGATGATCTCGTTGTCGATCTCTTGGGGATAGATGTTGACCCCGCCGGAGATGATGCATTCGGCGGTGCGGCCGGTGAGGAAGAGATAGTCGTCGTCATCGAGATAACCGACGTCGCCCAGGGTGAAATAGCCGTCCTTGTGGGCCGAGGCGGTTTTCGCCGGGTCCTTGTAATATTCGAAGGGAGAGACCGGCGAGACCTGAAAATAGATCGTACCGGGACGGTTTCGTTCGAGGATTTCGCCGCCCGCCTCGTCGAACAGCCGCACCGCGCCTGGCGCCGGAAGGCGGCCCACCGTTCCGGGCTTGGCCAGCCATTCGTGCGAGGAGACGAGGAATCCCACTCCCCCCTCGGAGCCGGCGTAATATTCGTGGAGGATCGGCCCGAGCCAGGCGATCATCGCCTTCTTGACCTCCGGCGGGCACGGCGCGGCCCCGTGGATCAGGAACCCGAGGCTGGAGAGGTCGTATTTCGCCTTAACCGACGCGGGGAGGGCAAGGAGGCGCTGGAACATGATCGGCACCATGTGGGCTCGGGTCACCCCGTGCCGCTCGATGGTGCGCAGGACGTTTTCCGATTCCCACTTGTCGAGGAACACCAGGGGGTTGCCCTGCGCCATCGCGGCGCGGACATCGAAGGCGAGGGGCGCGGCGTGGTAGGCGGGGCCGGCGCACATCTGCACATCGTCCGGTTCTCCGGGACCGGGGAGCAAAACCGTGGTCGCCGCCTTGCGGTACACGCCCTTGGGCCTGCCCGTGGTGCCTGAGGTGTAGAGCATGGCCCCGCCCATCCGCGGGTCGGGAATATCCGAGCCGTCGACGGCGGCGAGGGCGGCGGCATACGGAACGAACCCGGGCGCGTCGTCGCCGATGGAGACCTTCAGCCCCACGCCGGGGGTGGCCGCCTCGAGCGCCGAGGGATAGCGGGTGTCGGCGAAGAGCGCCTTGGCCTCGCAATCGGCGATGATGTACTGCGCCTCCGCGGCGGTCAGGTGCCAGTTCACCGGGGTAATGCGAAAACCGCCGCGCAAGGCGGCTCTCAGCACCTCGACGAACTCCGCCCGGTTGCCGCACAGCAGGGCCACCGAATCGCCGGCCTTCAGCCCGTGCGCGCGCAGCAGGCGCACCACGCGATTGGCGTTGGCGTTGACCTCGAAGAAGGTCCGCGACCCGAAGGGATCATGGATGGCGACGGCGTCCGGCTTGACGTCCGCCCACACGCTGGCGGTCATTCCGGTCCCGGCGGCCTCGACCAGGCGATCCAACAAATCCCGCACGGTGTCTCTGCTCCCTCGAAAAACGTCGCCGGTCTATTGTTTTGCCCGCGCCCGCCGCGTCAATCGGAAATCCGCGCCGGCCCGCCGCCTCACAACCCGCCGCCGAGGACCGCGTAGAGCGTCACCATGTTGTCCTCCTGGTCGAATTGCGCCTGCACCAGGGTGAGGCGCGCGACATAGAGCGTGCGCTGAGCGACGAGGGTGTTCAGATAGGTGTCGGTCCCGGCGCGATAGCGCGCGTCGGCCAGGCGATAGTATTGGGCGGCGGCCTCCACCAGACGGTGCTGGGCGGCGAGCCGGGCGTCGATGGTTCCTCGCCCCGCGAGGGCGTCGGCGACCTCGCGAAAGGCGGTCTGGATGGTCTTTTCATAGGTGGCCACCGCCGCCTCGCGCTGCGCGCGGGCGTAGCGGAGGTTTGCGCGATTCAGCCCGCCCTCAAAAATCGGCGCGACGATCTGGGGAATGAAGGTCCAGGTCGCCGCCGGACCGCTGAAGAGGGCGCTGAGCGCGGTGCTGGTGAAACCGCCCGAGCCGGTGAGCGACAGGCTGGGAAAGAAGGCGGCGCGGGCCGCCCCGATGTCGGCGTGAGTCGCGCGCAGCTGGTCCTCCGCCTGCAGGACATCCGGCCGGCCCAGCAGCATCCGTGAATCCAGGCCCGCGGGCAATCGCCCGAGGACCACCACCGGCTCCCCCAGCCCCTGGGGGAGAAGGCCCTCGGCCACCGGCGCGCCGACGGCCAGATCGAGAGCGTTCTTGTCTTGCGCCACCCGGGTGACGAGAACGCCAACGTCGTACTGCGCCTGATTGAAGATGGTCTGGGCCTGGGCGACATCGAGGGCCGAGGCGATTCCCCCCTCAAACCGCTGGCGGGTGAGGGCGACGGTGGCCGCGCCGCTGACCGCCGTTTCGTTGGCCACCACCAGCCGCGCGCGATCGGCGGCGAGCGTGAGCCAGTCGCCAGCCACGGCGTATACGATGTTGATCTGCGCGAGGTCGCGGGCCTCGCGCGTGGCGAAATACTGGTCCTGCGCCGCCCGGGTCAGGCTCTGGATACGGCCGAACAGGTCGATCTGCCAGGAACTGGCGAGGCCGGCGGTATACTGGTGCTCGTGGAAACTCCCGGTCCCCCGCCCGCCGCCGCCGGTATTGATCGTGCCGCCGGGAAACTCGCCGAAGGTGGCGCCGGCCTGGGCGCCGAGGTGGGGCAGGAGAGCCGAACGCTCGACTCCCACCTGGGCGCGGGCGGCGGCGATATTGGCCATGGCCAGGCGAAGGTCGCGGTTGTCGGTCAGGGCCCGGTCGATGACCGCTTTCAGCCTCGGGTCGGCGAAGAAGTCGCGCCAGCCGACCACGGGCACGATCGCCGGCGGCCGCGGAGGATAGGCCGGGCCGCTCGGGAAAGCCGCCGGCGTCGGCTCGACCGGCCGGTGGTAAGCCGGATCGAGGCTGATACAGCCGGCGAGGCTCAGCGCCGCCGCTGTCAGAGCCAAAAGCCGCCTCATGGCGCGGGCGCCTCTTCCGCTTTCGACCTTGCTCTGGGCCGGAACACCCGGCGAACGCCGACGAAGAACAGCGGCACGAAGAAGATGGCCAGGACGGTGGCCGCCAGCATGCCGCCGATCACCCCGGTGCCGATGTCGTTCTGGCTCGCCGCCCCGGCTCCGGTGGAGATGGCCAGGGGGAAGACCCCGGCGATGAAGGCCAGCGAGGTCATCAGGATCGGCCGCAGCCGAAGCCTGGCCGCTTCCATGGCCGCCTCGACGAAGCCGTCGCCGCGCTTTTCGGCCTCGTCGGCGAACTGGACGATGAGGATGGCGTTCTTGGCCGACAGACCGATGGTGGTCAGCAGACCGACCTGGAAATAGATGTCGTTGTAGTAGCCGCGCAGCGTCGCCGCGAGAAGCGCGCCGAACACCCCCAGCGGCACCACCAGCATCACCGCCACCGGGATCGACCAGCTCTCGTAGAGCGCGGCCAGGCACAGGAACACCACCAGCATGGAAATGCCGAACAGCGCCGGGGCCTGGGTCCCCGACAGCTTTTCCTGATAGGAAAGCCCGGTCCACTCGAAGCCGATCCCGCGCGGCAGCTTGGCGGCCAGCTTCTCCACCTCGTTCAGGGCGACCCCGGAGCTCTTGCCGGGGGCGGCCTGACCCTGGATATCCACCGCCGGCAGGCCGTTGTAGCGCTGGAGCTGGGCCGGACCGAACCCCCAACTAACCGTGGAAAAGGCGGAGAACGGGGCCATCGCTCCGGTCGCCCCGCGGACAAACCAACGGCCAAGGTCTTCGGGGCTCGAGCGGAATGGCGCGTCGCCCTGAATATAGACCCGCTTCACCCGACCCCGGTCGATGAACTGGTTGACGAAGCTGCCACCCCACGCGGCGGTGAGGGTGTCGCCGATGTCCGACTGGGCGAGTCCCAGCGCCCCGGCGCGCGCGCGATCGATATTGAGGTGGACTTGCGGGGTGTCCTCCTGGGCGTTGGGCCGCACTCCGGCGAGGAGGGGATCCCTGGCCGCGAGACCGAGGAACATATTGCGCGCGGCGGCAAAGCGTTCATGGCCGACCCCGCCCCTGTCCTCGAGCTCCAGGTCGAAGCCGGAGGAGTTGCCCAGCTCTCTCACCGCGGGCGGGACGAGCACGAAGACCTTGGCGTCGCGGATGCCGGAGAAGGCGCCGGTTGCCCGGGCGGCGATCGCCTTGGCGCTGTTCTTCGCCCCCTTGCGGTCCTTCCACGCGGTCATGTGGATGAAGGCTTGGCCGAGGTTCTGCCCGGAGCCGGCGAAATTGAACCCGGCGACGGTGAACAGCCCGTCGATATTGGCCTTCTCCTTGCCGAGGAAATACGTCTCGACCTGTTTGCCGACCGCCTGGGTTCGATCGATCGTCGCCCCAGTGGGCAGGGTGTAGAGGGCGATCAGCGCGCCCTGATCCTCCTCCGGGAGGAAGGCCGTGGGCAGGTGGACAAAGAGCAACGCCATGGCCGCCGCCACCACGCCATAGACGACGATCGCCGGCGCCGGGCGATGGATGAGGCGCCCCAAAACCCCCTCGTAGCGGCGCACCCCGCCGTTGAACGTCCGGTTGAACCAACCGAAAAACCCGTGCTGGGCGCGCGAGCCCTTTTCCACCGGCTTGAGCAAGGTCGCGCAAAGCGCGGGCGTGAGGATCAGGGCGACCATCACGGAGAGCACCACGGCCGAGACGATGGTGACGGAGAACTGGCGGTAGATCACTCCGGTGGATCCGCCGAAGAAGGCCATGGGCAGGAACACCGCCGACAGGATCAGGCCGATGCCCACCAGGGCGCCGGTGATCTCGCCCATGGATTTGATCGTCGCCTCCTTGGGCGAGAGGCCTTCCTCGTCCATGATCCGCTCGACGTTCTCCACCACCACGATGGCGTCGTCGACGAGAAGGCCGATGGCCAGGACCATGGCGAACATGGTCAGGGTGTTGATCGAATACCCCACCGCCGCGAGCACCCCGAAGGTCCCGAGCAGGACCACCGGCACCGCGATCGCCGGGATCAGCGTCACCCGCCAGTTCTGCAGGAACAGGAACATCACCCCGATGACCAGGACGATCGCCTCGATCAGGGTGATGACGACCTGCTGGATGGAAAGCTTGATGAAGGTCGTGCTGTCGACCGGGAAGGCCAGCTTCACACCGGGGGGGAAGACGGTGGAAAGCTCGGTCGCCCGCTTCTTGACCGCCTCGGCGGTGCTCAGGGCATTGGCCCCCGGGGCAAGTTTCACCGCGATCCCGGCGGCGGGACGGCCGTTGAAGCGGCTGGTCACGCTGTAGTTGTTCGCGCCCAGTTCCACGCGGGCGACATCCGAAAGATGGACCTGCGAGCCGTCCGGCTGGGTGCGCAGGATGATCGCCCGGAACTGTTCGGGGGTCTGGAGGCGCGACTGGGCGGTGACCGTGGCGTTCAGCGCCTGGCCCCGAGGCGCGGGCAGGCCGCCGATCTCGCCGGCGCTGATCTGCACGTTCTGGGCGAGGATCGCGGCGCGGACGTCCGAGGGCATCAGTTTGTAATTGTTCAGCTTGTAGGGATCGAGCCACACCCGCATCGCGTACTCGCCGCCGAACACCTGCAGGTCGCCCACCCCGTTCACCCGCGCGAGGGGATCGACGAGGCTGCTGTTGATATAATCGGCGATGTCGATGTCGGTGTATCGGCCGGTGGTGTCGTAGAGGCCGACGACGAGCAGGAAGCTGGCGTTGGATTTGCTCACCGTCAGGCCCTGAAGCTGAACCTCGGTGGGCAGAAGCGGGGTCGCCTGCTGAAGTTTGTTCTGCACCTGCACCTGGGCGATGTCCGGGTCGGTGCCCGGCGCGAAGGTGGTGGTGATCTGGACCTCGCCGCTGGAACTGCTCTCCGACGAGAAATAGATCAGGTGGTCGATGCCCTTGAGCTGCTGTTCGATAACCTGGGTTACCGAACTTTCCACCGCCTCCGCCGAGGCCCCCGGATAGAACGCTTGGATACTCACCGACGGCGGGGCGATGCTTGGATATTGGGCCACCGGCAGGCGCAAGATCGCCAACACCCCCGCCATCATGATCACGATGGCGATGACCGCCGCGAAGATCGGCCGCTCGATGAAGAAGCGGGACACGCGCGCCCTAGCCGGGATCGCCCGCGCCGGGCGCCGGCGCCACGGGAGTCCCGGTCTGCGCTGCCGCGGGGACCGCGCGCACCGGGCTCCCCGGCTTCACCGACTGGGCGCCCTGGACGATCAGATGATCGCCGGCTTTCAGGCCGCCGGACACCAGCCAGTCGGGACCTATGGCGCGGGAGGTCGTCAAGATCCGTGCCTCGGCCTTGCCCCGGGCGTTGACCACCAACGCCGTGGGCTGGCCCTTTTCGTCGCGACCCACCCCTTGCTGTGGCGCCAGGATGGCCGCCGGATCGACGCCCTCGGTGACGATCGCCCGCACATACATGCCGGGGAGCAAAACGCCGCGGGGATTGGGGAAGACCGCGCGCAGGGTTACCGCCCCGGTGGTCTGATCGACGGTCACGTCGGTGAACTGGAGGCGCCCCTCGAGCGGGTACTGCGTCCCGTCGCCGAACCTCAGGCGCACCGCGAGGCTCGCGGCGCCGCGATCGAGGTGGCCGGCGGCCACATCCCGCCGGAAGCCCAGAACTTCGTCCGCCGACTGGACGACATCGACATAGATCGGGTCGAGCCGCTGGATGGTGGTCAGGGCCGTGGGCTGGCTGGCGGTAACCAGCGCCCCCTGCGTCACCGCGGAAATGCCGACGCGGCCGCCGATCGGTGCGGTGACGCGGGTGAAATCGAGATTGATCCGCGCCGCGGCCGTGGCCGCCTTCTGCTGCTGTACGGCGGCGGCGGCTTGGCGGAAAGCAGCCTGGGCGTCGTCGGAGTCCTGGCGGCTGACGGCGTTGATCTTCACCAGGTCGGCATACCGCGTGGCCTTGAGCCGGGTCGTGACGAGATTGGCCTGCGCGCTCGCCAACGCCGCGCGCGCCTGGTCGTAGGCCGCCTGATAAGGGGCCGGCTCGATCTGGTAGAGAACCTGGCCGGCGCGAACCATCTCCCCTTCCCTGAACAGCCGCGCCTTGACGATCCCGTTGACCTGGGGGCGGACGTCGGAGATTTCGTACG
>JBDTKQ010000035.1:0-10545 GCA_039935235.1 Caulobacteraceae bacterium | reverse complement strand
GCGAGGCCGCGGTGATCCGCGCGCTCGGCTCGCCGACGCCCGACCGCTTGCGGACGATCGCCCAGGCCTTCCGACACGGGCTGACGGTAGAGGCGGTCCATGCCGCCTGCGCCTATGAGCCGTGGTTCCTGCGCCAGATCGAGGCTCTCGTCGCCGCCGAGGCGGTGGTGCGCGCCGGCGGCCTTCCCGCCGGCGCCGATGGCTTTCGACGGTTGAAGGCGCTCGGCTTTTCCGACGCCCGCCTCGCCGCCTTGACCGGGCGAGACGAGACGCAGGTCCGCGCCGCCCGCCATGGCCTCGGCGTGCGGCCGGTGTTCAAGCGCGTCGACAGTTGCGCCGCCGAATTCGCGGCGACCACGCCCTACATGTATTCGACCTATGAAACCGGCGCCCTCGGCCGGCCGCCGCAATGCGAGGCGCAGCCCACCGCCCGGCGCAAGGCGATCATTCTGGGCGGCGGTCCCAACCGCATCGGCCAGGGCATAGAGTTCGACTATTGCTGCTGCCACGCCGCCTTCGCCCTGGCCGAGATCGGCATCGAGTCGATCATGGTCAACTGCAATCCCGAGACCGTCTCCACCGACTACGACACCTCCGACCGCCTCTATTTCGAACCCCTGACCGCCGAGGACGTGCTCGAACTCATCGCCGTGGAGGCCTCGCGCGGGGAACTTCTGGGCGTGATCGTCCAGTTCGGCGGCCAGACGCCGCTCAAGCTCGCCCATGCGCTGGAGCAGGCGGGAGTCCCCATTCTGGGCACCACGCCCGACGCGATCGACCTGGCCGAGGACCGCGAGCGTTTCCAGCACCTTCTCACCCGCCTCGGCATCGCCCAGCCGCCGGGCGCCTTCGCCCGCAGCGCGGCGGAAGCCCTGGCCGGCGCCCGGCAGGTCGGCTTTCCGGTGGTCATCCGCCCCTCCTATGTGCTCGGCGGCCGGGCCATGGAGATCGTCCGCGACGAGGAACACCTCGCCCGCTATGTGCGCGACGCGGTGCGGGTCAGCGGCTCCTCGCCCGTGCTCATCGACCGGTATCTCTCCCGCGCCACCGAGGTGGACATCGACGCCTTGTGCGACGGCGAGACGGTCTTCGTCGCCGGGGTGCTGGAGCATATCGAGGAGGCCGGCGTCCATTCGGGCGACAGCGCCTGCTCGATGCCGCCGTTTTCCCTGCGGCTCGAAACCATCGATGAGCTCAAGCGGCAGACGAGGGAAATGGCCCTCGCGCTCAACGTCCGTGGTTTGATGAACGTCCAGTTCGCCATCGAGGAGCCGCTGTCCGACGCCCCCCGGATCTTCGTCCTCGAGGTCAACCCCAGGGCGAGCCGCACCGTCCCCTTCGTCGCCAAGACCATCGGTCGGCCGGTTGCCGGCATCGCCGCCAAGATCATGACCGGGATACCGCTTTCCGGTTTCGCCCTCGCCGATGCGGCCTACGACCACGTGGCGGTCAAGGAGGCGGTCTTCCCGTTCGCGCGCTTCCCGGGGGTGGATACCGTACTCGGCCCCGAGATGCGCTCCACCGGCGAGGTCATGGGCCTCGACTGGCGCCGCCCGGGGGAGGCCGACACCGCGGCCGCCTTCGCCCGCGCCTTCGCCAAGAGCCAGCTTGCCGGCGGGGTGACCCTCCCGGCCGCGGGCGGCGTCTTCGTCTCGGTGCGCGAGGCGGACAAGCCATGGATCGAGGAGCCGGTGCGCCTTCTCCTGGCGCGGGGTTTCCGCATCCTCGCCACCGCCGGCACCCACCGGCACCTCACCGCCCTCGGCCTCGCCGCCGACCCGGTGAAAAAGGTGCTTGAGGGCCGCCCGCACATTGTCGACGCGATGAAGAACGGCGAGGTCCAGCTGGTCTTCAACACCACCGAGGGTCGACAGTCGCTGGAGGACAGCTTCTCCCTGCGCCGCGCGGCCCTGATGATGAAAATCCCCTATTACACCACCGCCGCCGGCGCCTTGGCCGCGGCCCGCGCGGTGGGCGCCATGATCGACGGGACGCTGGAGGTGAGAGCGTTGCAGAGCTATGGGTGAGACGAGGAGCGCCTCATGAACGTGAAACTCGCCCGGATCATCGCCGGTTTCGCGATCCCGCTCACGTGCGCCTGCGCGCCCAAGGCCACGCCGCGGCAGCAAACAGCCGTCGCGGCGTCACCGCCGACGCGAACCCCTCCCGCCAAGGAGGCCACCATGATCTGCCGCAACAGCCAGACCGGCGCGGCGGCCGAATGCGGCACGCCCAACGCGGTGATGGTCGGGATCAAGAGCCAGTAGCGACGACGGCGACTACCCCAGGGTTTCCACCGCGCTTTGGCGTGCGGCTTCGATCAGGGCGCCGGCGCGCGAGGCCAGCGGCGCTCCGATCCTCAACGCGAGTTCCAGGTAGGCAGCGTCATAGACGGTGAGGACGTGGCGTTCCGCGAGGGCGAGCGTCGTCGACCACGCCCGCCCGGCGCCGGCTTCGTCGATCAGGATTGGAAGGAATTCGAGATCGCGCAGTATCTCCGCCGGCCGGTCCCTCGCGATCCGTTTGCGGCGCGCCGCCACCAAAAGCACGTTTGCCACTTCGAAGCGCCACAGCGCGGGTACGACCGCGCCTTCGCCGACAATGCGCTCCCCGATTTGGGCGAGGACGGGCGAGACTTCTTCGCGCAAGGCAATGGCGATCGTGACCGACGCATCGACGACGACGGTCATGGCTTAACGACGACCCGTCGATTTCCATTCGAAGATTTCGTCCATGGAGATCGGAGCCCCCAAGTGGTCACTCGCCCTGTCTCTCAGGCGACCGAGGGCCTCTCGCGCACCGGCGGCGCCTCTCTCGTCCCTGATTGGAACGAGCTTGGCTACGGCGACGCCGCGATGGGTGATGGTGAAGGCCTCACCCCTTCTCGCCCGATCGAGCAGGCGGGAAAAGTGGGTCTTGGCCTCGAAAGCGCCGATTTCGGTCATGTGGAATCTCTTCCAACCAGTCTGTAGTCTAGTCTGATGCCACCGTCCCGTCCATCACAAAGCTCAGGCGGGCCACGTCTCCGGACTCATCGCCAGGACGTCGCCGATGAAGTGGAGGGAGCCGCAGATCAGTACATGCGGCGGGGGGCCGTCCTCCGACAGGGCGATCCCCAGGGCGTGCTCGACGCCGTCGGTGGGCCGCGCATCGAGACCCGCGGCTCGCGCCGCCTCCGCCAACGCCTCGGGCGCCGTGGCGTTCGGGGAGTGGAACCCCGTGGTCAGCACCCGCGCGGGCAGGTCGCGAAACGCCTCGAAGAAGCCCCGCGCATCCTTGCGGCCGAGCATGCCGACGATCATGGCCAGGGGCCGGCCGTCGCGGGCGACCATGTCGGCGGTCGCGGCGGCGAGGGCCCGCCCGGCATGGGGATTGTGCGCTCCGTCCAGCCACAGATCGGCGCCCCGCGCCCGCGCGGCCGCCGCGAGGGGTCCGGCGGTCAGGCGCTGGAAGCGTCCCGGCCACGTCGCCCCGGCCACGCCACGGGCGATCGCGCCCGCCTCGATCCTGGAATCGCCCAGCGCCAGAATGGCGGCGACGGCGAGGCCGGCATTGTCGATCTGGTGCGGACCGGCGAGACCCGGCGGCGGCAGGTCGAGCAGGCGATCGACCAGCTGGACCGCCATTCCGCCGCGCTCGGGCCATGCGTCGAACTCCCGGCCCATGACCGCGAGCGGAGCGCCGAGGGCCGCGGCCTCCGCCTCGATCACCGCCAGCGCCTCGGGCGGCTGGCGCGCGCTGACCACCGGGCGCCCGGCCTTGACGATCCCGGCCTTTTCCCAAGCGATCTTCGCCAGTTCGGGGCCGAGCATTTCGAGGTGGTCGTAGTCCACCGGGGTGATCACGCTCACCGCCGGAGCGGCGAAGACATTGGTCGCGTCGAACCGGCCGCCCAGGCCCACCTCGACCACGCACAAATCGGCGGGGGTCCTGGAAAAGGCGTGAAACGCCAGGGCGGTGGCGATCTCGAAGAAACTGATCGGCTGGCCACCGTTGGCCGCCTCCACCTCGTCGATCTCGCGGTCGAGGGCCTTGTCGGAAATCAGGGTCCCGGCCACCCGGATGCGCTCGGAAAACCGCACCAGATGCGGCGAGGTGAGGACGTGGACCGACAGTCCCGCCGCCTCGGCGATGGCCCGCAGGCAGGCGGTGGTCGAGCCCTTGCCGTTGGTTCCGGCGACGTGGATCACCGGACCCATGCGATCCTGGGGCCGGCCGAGCGCCTCGAGCAGGCGCTCCACCCGGCCGGTGGACAGGTCGATCAGGGTGGGATGCAAGGCTCGCAGCCGCCGTATCGCCCCGTCCGAGGCGCGGATCGCGTCGTGGTCGTGGATCAAGGGCGGTGTTTCCCCCGCGATCGGACGCGGTGAACTCAAGCGGCTTTCCGCGGACGGGACATCATCAGGGTACGGAGGATCGAACCGAGTACGGCGGGGAGTTCGGCGCGGGCGACCACCCGGTCGACCATGCCGCGTTCGACCTGAAATTCGGCGGTCTGGAAACCGGGGGGCAGTTTCTCGCGGATGGTGTCCTCGATCACCCGCCGGCCGGCGAAACCGATGAGGGCGCCCGGTTCGGCGAGGTGGATGTCGCCGAGCATGGCATAGGAGGCCATCACCCCGCCGGTCGTCGGGTCGGTGAGCACCACGATATAGGGGAGCCTGGCGCGGCGCAGGCGCTGGATGGCGGCGGTGGTGCGGGCCATCTGCATCAGGGAGAGGGTGCCCTCCTGCATGCGCGCGCCGCCCGAGGCGGTGAAGATCACGAAGGGCGCCTTGCGCCTCACCGCCTGATCGACGCCGGCGAGGAAGGCCTCTCCCGCCGCCGCCCCGAGGGAGCCGCCCATGAAGGCGAAGTCCTGAACCAGGACCACCGCCCCGACCCCGCCGATCTCGCCGACGGCGGCGGCCATGGCGTCGGTCTCGCCGGTATTGCGCCTGGCGGTCGCGAGACTGTCCTTGTACGGTTTGCCGAAGGTGAATTCGAGGGGATCGTCCGGTGATCTGGGCGCCGGCAACGTCTTGAACCGGCCGCCGTCGAAGGTGTAGGCGAAGCGCAGCGAGGGGCGGATGCGCATATGGCGGCCCACCGGGGTGACCCACAGCGCCGCCTCGAGGTCCGGCCGGTAAAGCATCTCACCGGTATCGGGGCACTTTTCCCACAGGTTTTCGGGGGTCTCGCGCCGGGCGACCAGTTTGCGCACGCCGGGCGCGATCTTGGCGAGCCAGCCGCCGCGCTCGCGCCCCGCGGGCGCCGCCGCGCGGGGCGGTCGGGCTTTCTTGTCGTCGGTCAGGGCCATGGGGAACGCCCTCACCGCGCCGGGTCGCGGCGCGCGGAACGCACAGCTTCGGCCAAGGCGCCGGCGGTTTCCAGAACAATCGCCGCCGGATCACGGTTGTGTGCGATGGCGGTCTCGATCGCCTCGACGAGGGCCGAGCCGACCACCGCCGCGTCGGCCACCCGCGCCACCTCGGCGGCGCGCGCGGGGGTGCGGATACCGAAGCCCGCGGCCACCGGCAGGCCGCTCGCCGCGCGAACCCGCGCCACGGCCGGGGCGATCGCGCCGGCGTTCGCCTCGGCAGCCCCGGTGACCCCCGCGACCGCGACATAGTAGACGAACCCACGCGTGCGCCGACAGATGACGGCGAGGCGCGCCACGTCGGTGGTCGGCGTGGCCAGCCGGACGAGGGCGAGGTTCTCCGCGTCGAGGGCGTCGGCGAAGGGTCCGGCCTCCTCCGGGGGGCAATCGACGACGATCGCGCCGTCGGCGCCGGCGGCGGCCGCCGCGCGGGCGAAGGCGACCAGACCGAAGCTCATGAGGGGGTTGAGATAGCCCATGAGAACGACGGGCGTCGCGGTGTCCTGGTCGCGGAACCGGCGGACCAGATCGAGGACGCCGTCCAGGGTGGCGCCGGCGGTCAGGGCGCGGATCGCCGCCCGCTGGATGACCGGCCCGTCGGCCATCGGATCGGAGAAGGGCATGCCCAGTTCGATCAGGTCGGCGCCGGCCGCGGGGAGCCCGCGCACGATGGCCAGGGCGGTTTCGAAATCCGGGTCCCCGGCCATGACATAGGCGACGAACCCCGCGCGGCCCTCGGCGGCCAACGCAGCGAAGCGCCGCTCGATCCGCCCGGGGGTCAAGCCGACAGACCCAGGCGGCCGGCGACCGCGTCGAGATCCTTGTCGCCGCGGCCGGAGAGATTGAGGACCACGATCCCGCCGGCGCCGACCCGCGCCGCGACCTCCGGCAGGCGGGCGAGGGCGTGCGCCGATTCCAGCGCCGGCACGATGCCCTCGAGCCGCGCGCAAAGCTGGAACGCGGCCAGGGCGTCCTCGTCGGTGGCCGTCAGATAGCGGGCGCGGCCGACGTCGTGCAGCCAGGCGTGTTCCGGTCCGATTCCCGGATAATCGAGCCCGGCGGAGATCGAATGGGCCTGGGCGATCTGGCCGTCGGCGTCCTGCAACAGATAGGTCTTGTTGCCGTGGAGCACCCCCGGGCGGCCGCCCGCCAGAGCGGCGGCGTGACGGCCGCTCGCCATCCCCTCCCCGGCCGCCTCGACGCCGAAGATCATGACCCCCTCGTCGGCGAGGAAGGGGTGAAAAAGGCCGATGGCGTTGGAGCCGCCGCCGACGCAGGCGACGAGGGCGTCGGGGAGCCGCCCCTCGGCCTCGAGCACCTGGGCGCGGGTCTCCTGGCCGATCACCGCCTGAAAATCGCGGACCATTGCCGGATAGGGGTGCGGACCGGCCGCCGAGCCGATCAGGTAATAGGTGTCGGCGACATTGGTCACCCAGTCGCGCAGGGCCTCGTTCATCGCATCCTTGAGGGTCGCGGCGCCGCTGGTCACCGGCCGAACCTCGGCCCCGAGCAGGTTCATCCGCAGGACATTGGGCGCCTGACGGGCGACGTCGGTGGCGCCCATATAGACGACGCACGGAAGGCCGAAGAGAGCGCAGACGGTGGCCGTGGCCACGCCGTGCTGCCCCGCGCCGGTCTCGGCGATGATCCGCGTCTTGCCCATCCGGCGGGCGAGAAGGATCTGGCCCATGCAGTTGTTGATCTTGTGCGCGCCGGTGTGATTGAGGTCCTCGCGCTTGAAGTAGATTTTCGCGCCGCCGATGTGATCGCTCAGGCGCCGGGCGTGGAACAGCGGGCTCGGCCGGCCGACATAGTTCTTCAGCCAGCCGCCGAGTTCCGCCTGGAACTCCGCGTCCGCCCTCGCCACCGCGTAGGCCTCGCCCAGCGTCAGGACCAGCGGCATCAGGGTTTCGGGCACGTAGCGACCGCCATAGTCGCCGAACCGGCCGTCGGCGTCCGGCCAGGCGCCGTAGTCATTGGGCGTAGGGGTGAGGGTCACGTTGCTTTTCGAGACGGTCGGCGGACGTTCAGGCGCGGCGAACCGCCTCCAGAAAGGCTGTGATCAGGGCCGGGTCCTTATAGCCGGGGCCGCGCTCCACGCCCGAGGAAACATCGACCATGGGGGCGCCGGAGAGCCGGACCGCCTGAGCGACATTCCAGGCATCGAGGCCGCCGGCGAGGAACCATGGCCGCGCGAGACGCAAACCGGCGGTGAGGGTCCAGTCGAACGGCGCGCCGAGGCCGCCGGGACGGTCCGCCCCGCCGGGAGCCTTGGCGTCGAGCATCAGGTGATCGGCCACGGCCTCGAATCCGCGCGCCGCGGCGACATCGGCGGCTTCCGCGACAGGGACCGCCTTGATCACCCCCGCACCCGCGCGCGCGGCCACCTCGCGGACACGGGCCGGGCTTTCGCGCCCGTGGAGCTGGATGAAGTCCGGCTTCAACACCGCGGCGATCCGCTCGATGAGCGCATCGTCCGGATCGACCGTCACCGCGACGATCGCCGCGCGCCCGCGCGCCGGTCGCGCGAGGTGCGCCGCCGCGTCCGGAGCGATGTCGCGCGGACTCGCGGGAAAGACCATGAACCCAAGCCAGCCCGCGCCGCCGGCGAGCGCCGCATCCACGGCCGCGGCGGTGGTCAGGCCGCAGACCTTGGCGCGGATCAAGTCCGTCGGGTCGCCAAAAGATCGCGTATTTCCGTCAGGAGCGTTTCGCTGGCGGTGGCGGCCGCGACCTCCGGGGCCGGCCGGCGCAAGGTGTTGATCGCCTTGATCATCAGGAAGATCGCCCCGGCGATCACGAAGAACTCGATCAGGGTGTTGAGGAACATGCCGTATTTGATCGCCACCTCGGCGATCTTGGTGGCCGGATCGGCGTGCTTGAGGACGATCTGGAGATGGCTGAAGTCGACCCCGCCCAAGGCCAGGCCGATGGGCGGCATGACCACGTCGGCCACAAGGCTGCTGACCACCTTGCCAAAGGCGGCGCCGATCACCACGCCGACGGCCAGATCGACGACACTGCCGCGGGAGATAAACTCGCGGAATTCCTTGAAAGCCGACATCGACCGCCTCTCTAGCTGGCGTTGAGCCGCGCCCGCAATGCTTTGCCGCTCTTGAAGAACGGAACGTGTTTGGCCGGCACCTCGACCGCTGCGCCGGTCCTGGGATTGCGGCCGGGCCGCGCCGGACGCGAGCGGATCGAAAACGCCCCAAAGCCGCGCAATTCGACGCGCCCCCCGCCTTCGAGGGTGGCGATCACCGATTCGAAGATCGTTCCCACCACCCGTTCGAGGTCTCTTTGGGTGAGATGCGGATTTTCCCGCGCGAGGGTGGCGATCAGTTCGGATTTTATCATTCGATGCCGCCCCCTTCGTGAAGTCACCTTGGCCGCAAGTCGGCGCGGGTTCAAGGCGCCGATGGCCTTCCCACCGCGCGTGGCGGGAAGGCCGAAGCGTCTATTCCTTCGTGGACGCCTTCTCGCGCAAGGCGGCGCCGAGGATATCGCCCAGCGAGGCGCCGCTGTCGGAGGAGCCGAACTTCTCGATCGCCTGCTTGTCCTCGGCCATTTCCAGCGCCTTCACCGACAGGGACATGCGGCGCGCCGCCTTGTCGATGTTGGTGATCTGCGCGTCGAGACGGTCGCCGACGGCGAAGCGTTCCGGCCGCTGTTCGGATCGATCGCGCGAAAGATCGGCCTTGCGGATGAACGCGCTCATCGGCGCCGCCTCCTCGCCGAACTTCACCTCGATGCCGCCGCTGGTGATCTCGGCCACGGTGACGGTCACGGTCTGGCCCTTGCGGAAGCCGTCGCCGACCATGGGGTCGCCGGCGAGTTGCTTGATGCCAAGGCTGATGCGTTCCTTCTCGACGTCGACGTCGAGAACCCTGGCCTTCACCGTCTCGCCCTTGGGGTAGCGGCTCATCGCCTCCTCGCCCGACGCGTTCCAGTCGATGTCGGAGAGGTGGACCATGCCGTCGATGTCGTCGTCCAGGCCGATGAACAGGCCGAACTCCGTGGCGTTCTTGACCTCGCCCTCCACCGTCGAGCCGACCGGGTGCTGTTCGACGAAATGCTCCCACGGATTGGGTTGCGCCTGCTTCAGACCGAGGCTGACGCGGCGCTTGGAGGCGTCGACGTCGAGCACCACCACGTCCACTTCCTGGGAGGTGGAGACGATCTTGCCCGGATGGACGTTCTTCTTTGTCCAGCTCATTTCCGAAACGTGCACGAGACCCTCGACCCCCGCCTCGAGCTCCACGAAGGCGCCGTAATCGGTAATGTTGGTGATCCGGCCGGTGAACCGCGCGCCGGGCGGATATTTCGCCTCGACACCATCCCACGGATCGGCCTGGAGCTGCTTCATGCCAAGACTGATGCGCTGGGTGTCGGGATTGATCTTGACGATCTGAACCTTGACCGTATCGCCCACGGCCAGAACCTGGCTCGGGTGGGAGACGCGCTTCCAGCTCATGTCGGTGACGTGCAGCAGGCCGTCGATGCCGCCAAGATCGACGAAGGCGCCGTAGTCGGTGATGTTCTTGACCACGCCCTCGCGCACCTCGCCCTCGAGCAGCTGGCTGACCAGCTCGGTGCGTTGTTCGGCGCGGGCCTCCTCGAGGATCGCCCGGCGGGAAACGACGATATTGCCGCGCGGCCGGTCCATCTTGAGAATGGCGAAGGGTTGTTCCTTGCCCATCAGGGGGCCGACGTCGCGCACCGGACGGATGTCGACCTGCGATCCGGGGAGGAAGGCCGAGGCGCCGCCGAGATCGACGGTGAAGCCGCCCTTCACGCGCCCGACGATCGAGCCCATGACCGGCTCGTTCAGGGCATAGACGCCTTCGAGACGGGTCCAGGCCTCTTCGCGGCGGGCCTTGTCGCGGCTGATCACCGCCTCGCCCATGGCGTTCTCGACGCGCTCGAGGAACACCTCGACGTCGTCGCCGACGACCAGGGTGACCTTGCCGTCCTCGTTGGCGAACTCCTTCATGGAGACGCGGCCTTCGGTCTTCAGGCCAACGTCGATAATGGCGAAGTCCTTCTCGATGGCCACCACCTTGCCGTGGACCACCTGGCCTTCCATGAAGTCGCGTCCGCCGAGGGACTCGTCGAGCAGCGCAGAGAAGTCTTCGCGCGTGGGGTTGAGGCTCATATCGTCGGCCATATTTCGCTTTCGTTCTGCA
>JBDTKQ010000034.1:0-10968 GCA_039935235.1 Caulobacteraceae bacterium | reverse complement strand
GGCCCGTCGCCGGTGGAAGGCCTGCAAGGCGGAGGGCTCGCCCGTCGTCTACTGGAAGCAGGGAGAACGGCGCGGGTGGGAGCGGCAAGGGTGAGGAGATGGCGGATCGCAATTGGGAGCCTGCTGGTCCTCGCGGCCTGCGCCGCGCCGCCGGCGAGCGCGCCGCCCGCGTCGATTCCCGTTCCGGTTGCGTCGTCCATCGCCGTCGCGCGACCGGCGCCGCGACCGACCGTGGACCAATGCGGCGCCGACCCGCTCCGCTATCTCGTCGGTCGTCCGCGGACCGAGATTCCCGTCCCCGTCGATCCGGGCCGCCGACGGGTGATCTGCACCACTTGCCCGATGACCCGGGAGTATATCGCGGGGCGTCTGACGATCCTCTACGATGCGCGAAACGATCAGGTGACTTCGGTCGCCTGCGATTGAACGCGGGTCAGGCGTCGATCTTTGCCGCCTCATAGACCTCCCCAGCCCGCATCCAGTCGGCTTCCACCGCGGCAAGGCGATCGGCGGCGCGGGCGCGGCGGCGTTGCATGTCCGAGAGCGTCGAGGGATCCCGCGCCCAGATCGCGGGATCGGCCAACTCGCCGTCGAGTTCGGCGACGAGCCTCGTCTCCCGCGCGAGCTTCGCCTCGGCCGCTTCCAGCTTGCGCTTGAGTGGAGCGGGCGCGGGTTTCGCCGCCGCCGGAGCGAGGTGCGCCGAGGGTTTCGCCGCCCCCTTGGCCGTCCCGCGCGCCCGGTCGAGGACGAATTTGGCATAGTCGTCCATGTCGCCGTCGAAGGCTTTGACGCTCCCGTCGGAGACCAGCCACAAACGGTCGGCGACGAGCTCCATCAGAGAGCGGTCGTGGGTGATCAGGATAACCGCGCCGGCGTAGTCGTTGAGCGCCTCGGTGAGCGCCCGGCGGCTGTCGATATCGAGATGGTTGGTGGGCTCGTCGAGGATCAACAGATGCGGCCGCTCCATGGCCACGAGGTTGAGGAGAAGCCGCGCCCGCTCGCCCCCCGAGAGCCCGGCGACCGTGGTCTCGACCTTTTCCACGGTCATGCCGAAGCGGGCGAGGCGGGAGCGCCGCTGGGCCTCGCTCGCCTCCGGCATGATCCGACGGATAATCGCCAGAGGGGTATCGTCCGGATCGAGCGCCTCGATCTGGTGCTGGTGGAACCAGCCGACCTTGATCCGGCGGTCGCGGTGGATATGGCCGTGTTCGATCGCCAGATCGCCGGCGATCATCCGGGCGAAGGTGCTCTTGCCCGAACCGTTCACCCCCAGAAGGCCGATGCGGTCGTCCAGGTCGAGGCGCAGGTTGAGGTTGCGGAGGACCGGCGGCCCGCCATAGCCCACCGAGGCGCCTTCGAGCCGCACGAGCGGCGGAGCGAGGGGTTTCAGGGGGGAGGGGAGGATGAAGGGGGCCACGTGCTCCTCCACCGCCGGAGCGCCGACGTCGAGGCGAGCGATCATCTTCATCCGTGATTGCGCTTGACGCGCCTTGCTGGCGGTGGCCCGGAATCGGTCGACGAAGGCCTGCATGTGCGCCTTCTTGGCCTCGATCTTCTCGCGGGTGGAGGCCAGCAGGCGATTCTTCTCGGCCCGTTGCCGCTCGAAGTCCGAAAACCCGCCGGTGTAATAGTCGAGCCGGCCCTCGGTCAGATGGAGGATGCCGTCGACCGAATGGTCGAGAAGTTCGCGATCGTGGCTGATGACCAGGGCCGTTCGCGGGTATTTCCGCAGGCGCGCCTCAAGCCACAGGGCGCCCTCGAGATCAAGATAGTTGGTGGGTTCGTCGAGCAGCAGAAGGTCCGGTTCGGCGAACAGGGCGGCGGCCATGGCCACCCGCATCCGCCAGCCGCCGGAGAACTCGGCCATCGGCCGGGTAAGATCGGCGGTGGAAAAGCCCAGGCCGGAGAGAATCTCCGCCGCCCGCGACGGAGCCCGGTCGGCGTCGATGTCGCTCAGGCGGGCATAGATGTCGCCAAGGCGTTCGGGGGGCGCGGTTTCCAGTTCGGCGGTGAGCGAGGCGCGCTCGACGTCGGCGGCGAGCACGGTATCGATCAGCGGGATGGGGGTCGCGGGATGTTCCTGATCGACCGACCCCAGCCGCGAGGCTTTCGGGTAGTCGATGTCGCCGCCGCTCGGCGACAGCTGGCCCTGGATCAGCCGAAAGAGGGTCGACTTGCCGGCTCCGTTGCGCCCGACGAGGCCCACCTTGGACCCGACCGGCAAGGTTACCGTGGCATGGTCGAAGAAGCGCCGCCCCCACGCGTCGAAGACCAGATCGTGGATACGGAGCATGACGGTGGGGAACTTTGCTGGGAGGGGCGGCGCCGCCTTGGCGGACGGAGCGGGCGTCGTTATAAGCCGCAACCCCGCCGTTTCAACCGCCCTGTGAGCACACCCGCCCATGACAGAACGCACGTTCTCGATCCTCAAGCCGGACGCCACCGCCCGCAATCTGACCGGCAAGATCAATGCGGTGATCGAGACGGCGGGTCTGCGCATCGTCGGTCAGCGGCGGATACGCATGTCGAAGGCGCAGGCAGAAGCCTTTTACGAGGTTCACAAGGCGCGGCCATTCTACGGCGAGCTGGTCGCGTTCATGACCTCCGGCCCGGTGGTCGTCCAGGTGCTCGAAGGGGAGGGGGCGGTTGCCCGCTACCGCGAGGCGATGGGCGCGACCGATCCGGCGCAGGCCGCCGACGGCACCATCCGCAAGCTCTTCGCCCTGTCGATGGGCGAGAATTCCGTACACGGATCGGACAGTGAGGAGAACGCCAGGACCGAGATCGGCCAGTTCTTCACCCCCGCCGAGATCGTCGGTTAGGCCGAGCGAAGGTCCCCGCAGACGAAGGCGGTTTCTCCCGCGTCGAGCAGGCTGGTGAGCACCGCCTCAAGGTTGCGCGGCGAGACGATCAGGATAAAGCCGATCCCGCAGTTGAACGTGCGGCGCATCTCGTGCTCGGCGACGCCGCCGGTCTGTTCGATCCAGCGAAAGAGCGGCGGCAGCGTCCACGCATTCCAGTCGAAGCGCGGAGCGAGGCCGTCGGCAATCGCTCGCGGCGGGTTCTCGATCAGCCCGCCGCCGGTAATGTGCGCCGCTCCCTTGATCAGGCCGGCCTTGATCAGAGGCAGGACCGAAGCGACATAGATTCGCGTCGGCGCCATCAGCGCCTCGCCAAGCGTCGTCCCGGGGGCGAAGGGAGCGGGCGCGGTCCACGCCAGTTTCGAACGCAGGACCACCTGGCGCAGAAGAGAATAGCCGTTCGAATGAAGCCCCGAGGAGGCGAGAGCCACCATCAGGTCGCCCGCCCGCTGGTCGCCGAGCCGCGGGAGAACCCCGCCCCGCTCCACCGCGCCGACACAAAAACCGGCGAGGTCGTAATCGCCCTCGGCGTACATGCCGGGCATTTCGGCGGTCTCGCCGCCGGCGAGGGCGGCGCCGGCCTGCGAACAGCCCCGGGCGATGCCGGCGACGATCGTGGCCGCCGCCTCGACGTCCAGCCGGCCGGTAGCGAAATAGTCGAGGAAAAGGAGCGGCTCGGCGCCTTGGGCCAGACGGTCGTTGACGCACATCGCCACCAGATCGATGCCGACGTGTTCATGAATGCCGCTCTCGACCGCCACGCGCAACTTGGTGCCGACCCCGTCGGTGGTGGAGACGAGCAGCGGATCGCCGTATCCGGCCGCCTTGAGGTCGAACAAAGCGCCGAACCCGCCCAGCGCCCCGTCTGCCCCCGGGCGGCGGGTGGCGCGAGCGAGCGGTTTGATCCGTTCCACCAGCGCGGCGCCGGCGTCGATGCTCACGCCCGCCTGCTCATAGGTCAAACCGTTGGGCCGCTCGGTCATGGTCGGGCTCGCATGCGTCGGGCGGGAAAAGGGGCGGGGTGCGCCGCTTCGGCTTGCGGACTTTTGCGCCGCTCGCGCTATAGCTAGCCCATGACACCCATCTCCACCACAGCCGAACTGACCGCCTTTTGCGCGCGTCTCGCCGGCCAGCCGTTCGTCGCAGTCGACACCGAGTTCATGCGCGAGACGACCTATTGGCCCAAGCTGTGCCTGATCCAGGCCGCGGCCGCCGGTGTCGAAGCGGTGATCGATCCCCTCGCTCCGGACATCGACCTCACCGCGTTTCTCGACGTTCTGCGAGATCCCCGGATCGAAAAGGTGTTCCACGCCGCGCGGCAGGACGTGGAAATTTTCAACAATCTCGGGGCGATACCGAACCCCTTGTTCGACACCCAGATCGCCGGCATGGCGGCGGGTTTCGGCGAGCAGATCGCCTACGACGCCCTCGTCCGGCAGATGCTGAAGATCGATCTCGATAAATCCAGCCGCTTCACCGACTGGGCGCGCAGACCCTTGAGCGACGCGCAATTGACCTACGCTCTTGCCGACGTCACCCACCTGGCGACCGTGTTCCCCATGCTCCGCGCGCGACTGGAACAGGCCGAGCGGCTTGCCTGGGTTACCGAGGAAATGCGGGCCATGACCGATCCGGCGCTTTACGACGTCGAGCCGGAAAACGCTTGGAAGCGGCTGAAGCCGCGTCGATTCACGGTCAAATATCTTGCCGTGTTCAGGGCGGTTGCGGCCTGGCGCGAGCGCACCGCCCAGACCCGCGATCAGCCCCGCGGTCGTATCCTCAAGGATGACGCGATCGACGAACTCGCCACCCAGGCGCCCGTCGATATCGATGGCCTCGGCCGGCTTCGGGGCGTCCCCAAGGGGTTCGCCGGCTCCCGCTTCGGGCCCGAGCTGATCGAGGCGATCGCCGGAGCGTTGAAAAATCCCGAAGCCTATGCGCCGGTGGTCGCACGGACCGGCGGCGGCGCGGTTCCGGCGGCGGGCGCCGTCGTCGAACTGTTGAAGGTGCTGCTCAAGGCCCGGGCGGAGGACGCCGACGTCGCCTCCAAGCTGATCGCCACGGTCTCCGATCTGGAAAAGATCGCACAGGACGACAACGCCGAGACCCCCGCCCTCGAGGGCTGGCGGCGCAAGGCGTTCGGCGAGGACGCCCTTCGCCTGAAGCGTGGCGAGTTGGCCCTTGTTCTCGATGGCGCGCGGGTCCGGGTCGTGGAGGTTCGCCGGGCGCCCAGGGGCTGATCGGCGAGACCCTAACCGGTCTGGCGATCGGGCGGCGTCGCGGTCGCCGGGAGCGCGCGGATCCTGAGTTCGCGTCCCAGCTGGCCGGCAAGGGCGCCGGCCCGCTTTGCGGTCTGTTCGCCCAGAAGCGTCGCCGCCCAGCCCTCGTCGGCCTCGAGGATCACCGCATTGGGTCGGATCTCGAGCCGGGCGTGCGCCAGGAGCCCCGGGCTCCGTCCCGACATGTCGCAGCCGAGTCGGATCGCCGTGCCGAGCGCGCGAGCGCGGGCGCGGCGCTCCGGCGAGAGCAACCGCTCGATCAGGGCGGGACTGGGTGCTGCGGTCGAACCGCTGTGGCGGGCGAAGATCGCGCAGGCGATAAAGACCCGCTCGGGATGGTTCATCCCCGCGATTGGCGCGCGCAGCACGGCAGCGAACATCAGCTCGGGGCGGTGGTCGGGATGGAGCTGGGCTCCCATTTCGGCCAGCCTGCACGCCGCGGCCAGCAAGGTCGCGTCGCGTTCGCCGAAGACCGCCGGCAGCCGCGCGAACGCCGCCGCCATCCACGTTTCCAGAGCCGCGCCGAGAGCTTCGGCCATCGCGGCGCGGCCGCCCAGGGCGGCACAGCCCTCGATCAGCGGATCCAGAGCGCGGACGTCGGGCGCCATATCTTCGAAAACCAGCCCTTCGCGCAGGCCAAAAGCCGAAAGCACGACCGATTGAACATTGAGCCCTTCGATCAGGGTTTCGAGGATCACAGCCGCATGCGGCAGGGCTTCGACGCGCCGCCTCGATATTCCTTCCATCCGCTCGAGAGAGGCTCGCGATTGCTGGGCGATGAACCGGGCGGCTTCGAGGGCTTCTCGTCGTTCGATCTCATATTGATGAACGATCTCCAGCGGGTAGTTTGATATTCGCATGTGAAGCAAAGCAAGATTCCGCCATGCTCCGCCCACGGCGTTGAACGTCTCCGACGACATGTCGCGGGCGATCGGGTCCAGATACCGGGTCGCGGCCCGTCGAACGCGGGCGGCGTCGAACGGCCCGTCCGCCCTCACCGCGAAGGGCCCCAGCGGCAAGGTCACCCCTTTGCCCGGCGCCCCGGCGGTCAGGCGCACCAGCTCCAGGCTCGCGCCGCCGAGATCGCCGACCAGGCCGCTCGACGCGGGCGCGCCGTCGAGCACGCCCAATGCCGCGTAACGCGCCTCTTCCTCGCCGGTCAGAATCCGCAAGGCGATGCCGGTTTCCCCCGCGACCCGGCGGGAGAATTCGGGTCCGTCGATCGCCTCGCGGACGGCGGCGGTGGCGACCGCGAACACCTTGCGCGGGCGGCTGGCCTCGATCAGCGCGCCAAAACGGCGCAGGGCGGACAGGGCCGTCGCCATTCCGCGCGGCGACAGACGCGATGTGGAGGCGAGGTCGCGCCCAAGGCCGGCGAGTATCTTTTCGTTGTAGACCGTCCAAACAGCGCGGCCTTCGATGCGGTAGAAGACCAGCCGCACGGAATTGGAGCCGACATCGATGACGGCGGCGTCGCACAATCGTCGGTCAGCGTCCAAGGCCGACATGCTCGAACGCGCGCGGTCGGTCGTTCAACTTGATGTCCCCGGCCAAGCGGGTCCGGTTCACGCCCGATGCGCGGCCGGCGGAGCGATGGATCGCCCTCTTGTCCATAACGGGTCCGGGGATGGGTGGTTCACCCCATCCCCGGCCGCTTGCGCCTGTCGAAGGCGGTTTTGGGGCCTAGGCGACTTTCGTGGCGGGTCGGCGCCGAAGGGACGCGCCGGCCAAGCCGAAGCCGGCGAGCATCATCGCCCAGGTCGCCGGTTCCGGAACGCCGCCGGCGCCGCCGGTGAGGTAGAAAGCGTGCTCGATGCCGTTGTCGGACCAGTTGTTGAACGTGCCGCCCAAGCTCTCGTGGCCGGTCTCGGTGGCGTTGGCCGCGGTCGCCACCCAGTAAATCTCGTCGCGGGTGAAATTGCTCGGCGCACCGGCGTGGATGCCCAGCCAGTATTTGGTCCCCGCAGCGGCGTTGAAGCTGGACGCGAGCTGGAATTTGTAGAGGAAGGCGTTGCCGCCGCAGCACCAGCTGATGCCTGTGTCGGTGATCGTCGGCGTCACCGCGCCGGTTGCGATGGGCGCCGGTCCCGGGGAGCCGCCGTTGTCCGCGAAAATATCATACTGAAACTGACCGTCGCTCGCCTGAAAGCCGTTAGTGCTGGCGATATAGACTCCGGCGCCGTCGATTGTCGTTGCGGTGGCGAAGGAAAAGTCCTCGGCCTGAACCCAGGCGACAGTTTCATTTCCGTTCGCGCCAGCGGCTACGCCGCCGTTGTCGTAGACGATCGTCGAGGCCGCCGCGGTCGTGGCGACGAGCGCAACCAAGGCGGATCCCGCCAGCGCGAGGCTCAAAATCGTTCTCATATGCTTTCTCCCGGATCACACGGGACGGTTACCGAAGGGCCGCCCGGACCTTGACGAACAAGATGCACGGTAAACGCCGGGCACACAAGAAAAAAATGCGACGTTTTTGCGGCGGACCGTGTCAGCCGCCGCCGACATGCTCGAAGGCCCGCGGGCGGTCCTTCACCTTGTGGCCGCGGCCGGACAACGAGGGGTTGGTCATGAAATACTCGTGGGCGGAGAATGCGCCCTTGCGGTTCCACCCGGGGCGGCGCCGGTAGCGGCCGCTCGAGTCCAGCAGCCAGCTTTGCGCCTCGTCGTTCAGGTTGGCGACCATGATCTGCTGCAGCACCTGCTGGTGGACCGTCGGGTTCTCCACCGGGACCATGGCCTCGACCCGCCGGTCCAGATTGCGCGGCATCCAGTCGGCTGAAGAGATGAACACACGGGCCTGGGTGGACGGCATCGCCTTGCCGTTGGCAAAGGCGACGACGCGCGCGTGTTCGAGATAACGGCCGATGATGCTTTTGACGCGAATGTTGTCGGACAGGTCGGCCATCCCGGGACGAAGGCAGCAGATACCCCGCACGATCAGGTCGATGGACACACCCGCGGCGCTCGCGGCGTAGAGAGCGTCGATGATCTCCGGATCGACCAGGGCGTTCATCTTCGCCCAGATCGCGGCGGGGAGACCGGCCCGGGCGTTTTGCGCCTCCGCCCCGATCAGGCGAAGCAGGTCCGCCTTGAGGGTGATCGGCGAGTAGGACAGCTTTTCCATGCGATCGGGCTGGGCATAGCCGGTGATATAGTTGAACAGCCGCCCCGAATCCCGGCCGAGCGCCGGGTCGACGGTGAACAGGGAAAGATCGGTGTAAATCTTGGCCGTGACGGTGTGGTAATTGCCCGTGCCGTAGTGGCAATAGGTGCGCAGTAAATCGCCCTCCCGGCGCACGACGAGCGACAATTTGGCGTGGGTCTTGTATTCGACGAAGCCGAAAACGACATAGACGCCGGCCCGTTCCAGATCGCGCGCCCATTTCAGGTTTGCTTCCTCGTCGAAGCGAGCCTTGATCTCCACCAGCGCGGTAACGTTCTTGCCGTTTTCCGCCGCCTCGATCAGGGCGGCGACGATGGGGCTGTCCTTGGATGTCCGATAGAGGGTCTGCTTTATCGCCAGCACATTGGGGTCGCGGGCCGCCTGAAGCAGAAACTGCACGACCACGTCGAAGCTCTCGAACGGGTGGTGGACGAGGATGTCCTTCTCGCGAATGGCCGCGAAGCAGTCGCCGTTATGATCGCGGATGCGTTCGGGAAAACGGGCGGTGAAGGCCTTGAACTTCAGCTCGGGATGGTCGGCGGGGATGAGTTCCGCCATCTGTGCGAGGCCCAGTTTGCCGTCGACCCGGACGACGTCCTGGGCTTCGGCCCGGAGGCCATCAACGATGAATTCCCGCAGGTCGTCGGGCATGGAGGCGCCGATCTTCACCCGCACCACCGAACCCAGCCGCCGACGCTTGAGTCTGGCCTCGAATTCCCGGACGAGGTCCTCGGCCTCTTCCTCGATTTCCACGTCGGAATCGCGGATCAGGCGAAAAAGTCCGCTGCTCTCGACCTTGCAGCCGGGAAACAGCCGGTCGAGGAACAGGATGAGGAAACTTTCGAGAGCGACGAATCGCCGTTGCGGCCTGCGGCGGCCGTTGCGCGGCGTGGGCAGTTCCCAGAACCGCGCGACCTGGTTGGGGAGGGGGACCAGGGCGTAGAATTCCCGGCGATCAGCCGTCCGCCGCAGCTTGAGGGCGAGGGCGAACCCAAGGTTCGGAATGAACGGGAAAGGGTGGGCCGGGTCGATCGCCAGGGGCGTCAGCACGGGGAGAATATGACTGGCGAAAATCGCCTCGGCGGCGGGCCGGTCGGCGGGGGAGATATCCTTGGCGTCGAGCAGGCGAAGACCCTCGTGGGCGAGGGCTTGGCGCAGATCCAGCCACACCCTTTGCTGGTCCGCCATCAGGTGGTTGGTCTCGGTATTGATCTTGCGCAACTGATGGGCCGCGCTCAGCCCGTCCTGACTGAGCACCCGGACGCCCTCGCGGACCTGGCCCTTGAGGCCGGCGACGCGGACCATGTAAAACTCGTCGAGATTATTGGCTGAGATCGACAGAAAGCGCAGGCGCTCGAGTACCGGATGGCGGGGATTCTCCGCCTCCTGCAGGACGAGGCGGTTGAACGCCAGCCACGACAACTCCCGGTTGAAGAACCGTTCGGGGGATCGGGACAGAGCCCCTCCCGGCGTCGGCGGAGTCGCGGGAGGCGTGGCGAGTTGCGACCGTGGGGCTGGAACGATGTCGGTGAGGGCGGCTTGGGTCATTGGGGGCGGTGTCGCGGAGGAGAAGACTCTTTGACCCCCTGTTGTGGCGCCCGCGCGGCCGCGCCGCAACCGCTCACTCGAACAGATCGAGGGTTCCGGCCTCGTCATCGAGGAGTCGTCGCACCAGTGTCCGGGTCACCTCGCGCCTCTCGTTATCCGCTGCCTCGTCGATCCGCACGACCATCGCGAGCGCCGCGGAAATCGACCGTTCGACGCGACGCAGCAGATAGGGATAGACGTCCTCCGCCGGGCGGATATTCCGTTCACGGAAGAACCTGCGGAGCGCCGCTTCGAGGATCCGATCGTCCGGCGCGGCCATGGCGATCACCGGCAGGGCGTTGAGCCGCGAGCGGAGATCGGCCAAGCCGCAGGGCCACTCGCGGGGCGGCGCGTGGCCGGTGACCAACAAGGTCGCGCCCGCGTCGGCCATATTGATCAGGTGGAAGAGGGTGTCGTCATCCACGCCCTCGTCGGCGCCGTCGAGCAGAATCGCCCGGCTCGCGAGGTCCAACAAATCGGTTTCCCCCGAACAAACCGTACGGGCCCCGACCCGCGCGGCCCAGCGGCGCGCCAGATGGCTCTTGCCGCATCCCGGGGGTCCGATCAGGGCGAGGCGGCCACCCGGCCAGTCCGGCCAGGCCTCAATCGCCGCGATCGCGTCGCGGTTTCCGGCCGAGGCGATGAACGCGTCCCGGTGAAAACAGGACCTTCGGCGCAGATCGAGCCGCAACTGTCCGGCATGGGGCGGAGCGGGGACTTTCACCCGCCATGTCTAGCAAGCAGCGGTGGCGCGGTCGATTCACGCCGCCCCCCCGCCTTTCCTCCGGCTTCGTCGCCGGTGTATGGCAACGCCATGCCGAAGCTGCTCACCGAGGTCGACCCCGCGAGCGAGGCCTTCGCGTCCAACGCCCGGGCCAATCGGTCGCTGGCCGAGACCTTGCGGGCGAGGGTGGCGACCGCCGCGCTCGGCGGACCGGCGGCGGCACGGGCGCGGCATGCCGCGCGGGGCAAGCTCCTGCCTCGCCAGCGGGTGGAGCGTCTCCTGGACATCGGCGCTCCTTTCCTCGAAATCGGCCAACTTGCCGCGTTCGATCTCTACGACGGCGAGGCGCCCGGCGCG
>JBDTKQ010000033.1:0-6414 GCA_039935235.1 Caulobacteraceae bacterium | reverse complement strand
GCCGTCGAACTCGCGGACCTCCTTGCCCTCGGCGACCAGGGTGCCGACGCCGGTCCTGGTGAAGAAGGCGGGGATACCGGCGCCGCCAGCGCGGATGCGTTCGGCCAGCGTGCCTTGCGGATTGAACTCCAACTCCAGTTTCCCGGAAAGATAGAGCTGTTCGAACAGCTTGTTCTCGCCGACGTAGGAACTGACCATCTTGTCGATCTGGCCGCCCTTGAGGAGAAGCCCCAAGCCGAAACCGTCGATGCCGCAGTTGTTGGAGATCACCGTCATACGCCGGGTTCCGGCGGCGCGGATGGCGGCAATCAGGTTTTCCGGAATGCCGCACAGGCCAAAGCCGCCGGACATGACGGTCATGCCGTCGAACAGGACCCCCTCCAGCGCTTCACGCGCGTCGCCGCGAACCTTGTCGACCATGTGCCTCTTTCGGGTTGACCTCGGGGAGGGTCCTTAAGCCTCATATGGGAAGGCGTTTCAACCAGGCGCGGCTCCGCACTCATCGTACCACACATGCCGCCAGCCGGTCGCGCGCAACCGTTCCGGTGCGGGCGCCGATACTGCCCGCGCGGCGGCGCACATAAGGCCCGGGCGCATCGACGCTCCATTTCAGGGGACTGGGGAGGATGGCGGCCAGGCGGTCGGCCTCGGACGCGGAGAGGTCGCGGGCGGGGCGATGGAAATAACGCATCGCTGCGGCTCCCACGCCATAGACCCCCGGACCCATCTCAACGGTGTTGAGATAGACGGTCATGATCCGGGGCTTGCCCCACAGAGCCTCGATGAGCACGGTGAACCACGCCTCCGCCCCCTTGCGCACCCACGAGCGTTGTGGCCACAAAAAGACGTTCTTCGCCGTCTGCTGACTGATGGTCGAGCCCCCGCGGATCTTTCCCGGTCGCGCTTGATTGTGCGCGAGGGCCGCGTCGATCGCGTGAAAATCGAAGCCGTGATGGCGACAGAACCGCGAATCCTCCGAGGCGATGACCGCCCGCACCATCGAGGGGGGAATATCGGAAAGCGGGACCCAGCGGCGATCGAGGCCGCGGCCCTCGATGAGGCGTTCGACCATGAGGATGGTGATCGGCGGGGGGACGAAACGGTAGAGGAGCACGATCGCCGGCGGGGCCAGAACGAGGATCGCGATAAGGGTGGCGAGCAGCCGCCGCGCACCTCCGCCCCGCGTTCCTCGCCGCCTCTCCATCCCCGTGTTGACGACCGGGGCGTCGGCGGCGTCAAGAGGCTGTTCACACAGGAGCCTGGGGCGATGGATATCAGCGAGGCGGTGGGGCGGCGAATGAGCGTGCGCGCTTTTCGCCCCGATCCGGTGCCCGGCGAGGTGGTGCGCGGCATTCTCGAAGCGGCGCACCGGGCGCCCTCCGGCGGCAATCTTCAGCCGTGGCGGGTCCATGCTCTCGCCGGCGAGGATCTGGCGGCGTTCAAGCGGCTGGCCGCCGCCACGCCGATGGAGGCGCCGGAATACGCGGTCTATCCGGAGAACCTGTGGGAGCCGTTGCGCACACGACGCTACCAATGTGGCGAAGACCTCTACGCGTCGATCGGCATCGGCCGCGAGGACCGTCCGGCGCGCTTCGCCCAACTCGCCAGGAACCTCGACTTCTTCGGCGCCCCGGTGGGCCTGTTCTTCACCCTCGACCGCCGCGTCGGGCCGCCGCAATGGGCCGATGTCGGCATGTTCATGCAGACCGTGATGTTGCTGGCGACGGCGCGGGGACTCGACACCTGCGCCCAGGAGTTCTGGGCGCGTTACCCGAAGACCGTGGCGGGGTTCCTCGGGCTCGCGGACGACCACATGGTGTTTTCCGGCATGGCGCTCGGTTGGCGCGACGAGGCCCACCCGATCAACCGCTGGCGCACCCGGCGCGACGCCTTCGAGGTTTGGTGCGAGATGCGCGGCTTCGAGGAGGACGCCTCCTTGTAGCGCCCCCTACCCGACGGCGGCGCTGTCCCTGGCCTTGCGGGCTTTCTTTTTCTTGTCCTTGGCGAGCTTGGCTTTCCCCGGCCGGACCTTGCGGGAAGCCGGCGCGTCGGCGGCGGCCGCCAGGGCGGTCAGGGTTTTGAGGAAGCTCTCCCGCTTCTTCGGCGCGAGGAGCGCCAGGAGGCGGGCGTCGGCCGCCGCGGCCGCGCCCGCGCCCTTGTTCAGCGCCACTCGTCCGGCCTCCGAGAGGCGCACGGCGTTGGCCCGGGCGTCGGTGGCCGAGCGTTCGCGCTCGAGCAATCCCTTGGCGAGCATCCGGGCCACCAGATCGGCGAGGGTCGAGCGGTCGATCCCCGTGGCGCGGACCAGATCGTTCTGCGTCGGCCCCTCGGCGGCGCCGGCGGCGGCGAGCACGGTGAACTGGCGCTGGGTGAGCGACTTGGCGCCGCCCGCCTCGCCGTGGAAGTCGAGGGCGAGCTGGAGCGCCCGGTGGAGCAGGTGCGTGGGCGAGGCGGAGAGCCCCTCCCGCGCGGTCTTGCCCTTGCCCTTGGCCATGGCTCCCTCCCGTCGACGATTGTCGCGCCCAGGCTAGAGGCGATTCACGACGTTTTCACGACAAACCATCCGTGGACGGCGCCGCGCGGACGATCAGAAGCCGGGATCGGGCGGCTCGGGGAGCGGGGGCGGCTCGGCGGCGCGGTTGTGTTTCAGCAGAAACGGGGTCTGGGCGAGGGCGAAGAGCACGGCGACGACCAACACCACGACGCGGAACACCGCCCACGTCTCGGCGGTCTGCGTGCGGCGGACGATCTCGTTGGCGATCGCGCACGCCCACCAGAAAATCCCGTAGCGGATCGCCAGCACAGCCCACGCCTTGTCCGGCAGGGTGAACGCACCGCCGAGGAGCGCCTTGAGCGGGTTCTTCCCAAGCGCGAGGCCGCCGAAGAGGACCCCGCCCAGCAATCCGTCGACGATGGTCATCTTCATCTGCAGGATGTCGGCGCGGTGAAGAGCAAGGCTAATCCCGCCGAAAACGAGGGCGAGCGCGCCGGTTACCGCCGGCAGGGGCGCGATCCGCCGCTCCACCGCCAGGCTCAACGCCAGGGCGAGGGCCGCGCCTCCGACCACGAACCATGTCGCCAGGCGAAAATCCCGGGTGACAATGAGCACCACGAGAAAGACGATCGCTGGGGCGCCGTCGACCACGTGGCGAAACCACGGCGGGATGGTCCGTTCAGTCATGAACCGGCGTCTCCAGTCCGACGAGCGAGCGGGAGAAGGCGCGGGCGTCGAACGGCTGGAGATCCTCCACCCCCTCCCCCACACCGATCAGCTTGATCGGCGAATCCGAGGCCTGGGCGACGGGGACGAGCACCCCGCCGCGGGCGGTGCCGTCCAGCTTGGTCATGACGATCCCGGTGACCCCAATGGCGTTGCCGAACACGTTTTCCTGCGCCAGGGCGTTGCGCCCGACCGTGGCGTCGAGCACCAGCAGCACCTCGTGCGGGGCGGCGGGATCGAGCTTTCGGACCACCCGGATCATCTTGGTCAATTCGTCCATCAATCCCTGCTTGTTCTGCAGACGCCCGGCGGTGTCGATCAGAAGCACGTCATAGCCGCCGGTCCTGGCCCGTTCCAGAGCATCGAACGCAAGACCCGCGGCGTCGGCTCCGTTCGGGCGGGAAATGAAATCGGCCCTGGCCCGGTCGGCCCATACGCCGAGCTGCTCCACCGCCGCGGCGCGGAAGGTGTCTCCGGCGGCGACCAGCACCCTGGCGCCGCGGCCGGTGAGATCGGCGGCGATCTTGCCCAGTGTGGTGGTCTTGCCCGACCCGTTCACGCCGATGAACAGGACCACGAATGGTTTTGGTCCCGCCAGCGGGTCGAACCGGCCTTGTCGGGGGATGAGCTCGGCGGCGACCGCCTCGGCCAGCGCCTCCTTGACCTCAGCCTCGGTGGACGACTTGCCAAACCGCTGGACGCCGAACGCCTCGGCGATACGGTGGGCGGCGTGTGGGCCGAGATCGGCCTCGATCAGCATCTCCTCGAGCGCGTCGAGCTGCGCTTGATCGAGGGGCCGGGCGACGAGGGCGCGGGTCACCTGCTCGGTCACCTGCCGCGACGAACGGGTCAGTCCCTCGGCGAGCTTGCGCAGCCAACCGGGTTTGGGTTCGGTCATGGGGGGTGTGTAGCGGCGCGGCTGTGGCGCCGTAACCCCTCACCTTCCCGCGAAACGGCCGCGAAGCGGGTTGGAGGGTGAGGGCTTTCCACTCGACAATGCGTCAGGCCAAACGCCACTCTTCCACCCGGGCGCGCCGCCCGTCGTGGCCGGCGACCGTCCCGACGATCACGGTCCCCGCCGCCGCCTCGCCGGCAAAGGCGACTTCGGTGAAGTCTTCGGCGCGAGCGCGACCGGGCTGTTCCACCAGGGCGCGAATTTCCACCCCGGACACGCGGTCCAGATGGCGGGCGAGCGCCGCGGCGCCGGCGGCCCGCAACCGGGCGGCGCGGATCTTGACTGTCGCGCCGGGCACCGGAGGCATGCGCGCGGCGGAAGTTCCGGGGCGCGGGCTGTAGGGAAAGACGTGGAGGTAGTCGAGACCGGCCTCGTCCACGAAACAAAGCGTGTTGTCGAAGGCCGCCTCGCTCTCGGTGGGAAAGCCGGCGATGAAATCGGCCCCGAAGGCCACGTCCGGCCGCGCCGCGCGCACCCTCGAGATCAGGGCCAGAGCATCGGCCCGCGAATGGCGGCGTTTCATGCGCTTGAGGATCAGGTCGTCACCCGACTGCAAACTGAGGTGAAGATGCGGCATGAGGCGCGGCTCGCGGGCGATGCAGGCCATCAGTTCGCCGTCGATCTCGGCGGCGTCGATCGAGGAGAGGCGCAAACGGGGAAGCCGCGGGACCTCGGCGAGAATGGTGCCGACGAGGGCTCCGAGGGCCGGAGCGCCTGGCAAGTCAGCGCCCCAACTGGTCAGGTCGACCCCGGTGAGGACCGCCTCGGCGCACCCCGCGGAGACCAGCGCCCGCACCCGCTCGATCACCTTGTCCATGGGATGCGAACGCGAATTTCCCCGCCCGAAGGGGATCACGCAGAAGGTGCAGCGGTGGTCGCAGCCGTTCTGGATTTCCACGCAGGCGCGAGCCTTGGCGCCGACGCCCACCGGCGCGGCAGCCGCGTCGCGCACCGCCATGATGTCCCCGCTCCGCACGCGCGGCCCACCGACGCAAAGCGCGCCGGGAGCAGATTTTTCCGCATTGCCGAGCACCAGGTCGACCTCGTCCATGGCGGAAAAGGCGGCCGGGTCGATCTGCACCGCGCAGCCGGTAGCGATCAGGCGGGCGTTCGGTCGTTCGCGCTTCGCCTTGCGGATCGCCTGACGCGCCTGACGCACCGCCTCGCCGGTGACCGCGCAAGTGTTGAACACGACGGCGTCCGTCACCCCGTCGGCCGCCGCCCGCGCGGCGATGGCCTCGGATTCACAGGCGTTCAGGCGACACCCGAAGGTGACGACCTCAACCGGCGCGCCGGGAAACGAGCCGAACATCACGCGCCACCCTCGAGGCGGCCGGTGAATTCCACGGCCACCGGGCCGGTCATCAGCACGTGGCCGTCGGCCTCCCGCCACGCGATTTCGAGGGGGCCGCCGTCCATCTCCACGGTCGCCGCGCGACCGGCGAGACCCCGGCGATGGGCGGCCACGAGGGCGGCGCACGCCCCCGTTCCGCACGCCTTTGTCATTCCCGCCCCGCGCTCCCACACCCGAAGGTGGATGCGTTCGGGGCTGAGTATCCGGGCGAAGCCGACATTGACCCCGCGGGGAAACAGGGGATGGCGCTCGATGAGCGTCCCGATCTCCTCCACCGCCGCCGGATCGGACCCGGCGACGAAGAACACAACGTGGGGGTTGCCCATGGATACACAGCCGGGCGCCCGAACCGCGGGATTGACCGTCAGGTCGATCTCGCGCGTGTCCATTTCGCGCGCCAGGGGAATATCCCGCCAGTCGAGGCGCGGGGCGCCCATGTCCACCGTCACCGCCATCGGCCCGGCGCGGTGGGCCTCCACCGTCCCGGCGGGGGTCTCGATCCGCGCCGCGTCGCGGCCCGTCGCCTCCATCGCCAGCCAGGCGACGCAGCGGGCGGCGTTGCCGCACGCCTCAACCGCCGCGCCGTCGGCGTTCCAGATGCGCATGGCCACGTCCGCCGCGCGCGACGGCCCCACGACGATGAGCTGGTCGCAGCCGATCCCGCGGCGTCGGTCGGCGATCGCCCGCGCCCGCGCCGCCGTCGGCGCGAACGGCGCGTCGGCGCCCGCCGGGGCGACGACGAAATCGTTGCCCAGCCCGTTCATCTTGACGAAGGGACGCTCCATGCCGCGCGGTATAGTCGCTCGCCGCGCATTTCGCACCCGGCGGTGCGGCGGCGGGCTTGCCATCGCCGCGCGAGCCAATTTGCCGCGGCCACGTGAAGTT
>JBDTKQ010000032.1:0-14377 GCA_039935235.1 Caulobacteraceae bacterium | reverse complement strand
GCGCGGCTCGGATCGACCGCGCCGTGGCTATCGCTCATGGGGCTCTCCTCGCGAAACGATGGATCAACGCCGACAATGCCCCGGGCGCGCCGTCGGCGGAAGGGCCGGCGATCACCGGGATGTGGCCGAGCCGTCGCCGCGGGGGGTCGAGCACGGCTTCGATGGCCCGGGCCCCCGCCGCCCGCTTGCGATCACGCCGAGAGTCTCCAGCGCGGCCGCCTCTATCACCCGCACGGCGTGAGGGAATGGCTTGTCGTTCCAAGATTGGGAGCCGGCCACCAGAAGGACAGGCGCGCCGAGGGAGACCGCGAGCTCACCTCGATCGCATCACCGGCGCCGGGCGGTGGGTGCGGGGAAGGGTGCGCCACTACGATCGGGGTCGCCCGCTTGAAAGGCCGGCGAGAAACCGCTCGACATCCGCCCTGGAACGCAGCCTCACCACCGGCGCGCCCGGCCCGTGCTCCAGGCGAACCGGAAAACCTCAACGATGTCCTCTGGGCGATGCGCCTCGCCGGTCCGAAAAACCCGCGCCGTCGCCCGCCACAGGCATAGCCCCAGCGGTGGCTCCAGCCAGACGACGAGGTCGGCGCGCGGCAGGCGAAGATCGAAGGTTGCGGCCGCGAAGTTGCCGTCGCTGATCCAGTCGTCTCCCCGGTGGCTTTCGGCGACAAGCGCGCGAAATCGCCAAACGTCCGCGGGTCCCCAGCCCTTGCTCCAGATCGCGTCGAGCACGATCACGGGCGAACCGGTCCGGTGTCCGATCCGGCGCGCGAGGGTGGTCTTGCCGGCGCCCGCGCGGCCGAGGATCACGATGCGCATCGGCGACCTTCCCGCGCGGCCTCGCCCGTTGTTGCGGCGCCGCACGACCCATGGTATCAGGCGCGCGGTTTTGGGCGAGGGGGCTTTGTTGTGCTTCTCAACGCCCGCGCGCCAAGCCGGCGCACGAGCCTCAAGGCCGGAAATGGACGCCAGTCCGGGCCCGGCGAGATCATACACCGGGCGGTTTTTGAAGTGGCGGACAATTCCAGTGCGATGGATGTGGGTGCGCGCTACGCCCAGGCTCTGTTCGATCTGGCGATCGAAACCGGCGCCTTGCCCGCCGTGGAAGCCGACGTGAGGGTCCTCAAGGCCATGCGCGCCGAAAGCGCCGATCTGCGCACCCTTTTGATTTCACCGAAGTTTTCCGCCGAGGACAAGGCCAAGGGTTTGGCCGCCCTAGCCGATCGGGCCGGCCTCGCGCCGGTCACCCGCAAATTCCTCGGACTTCTGGCGATGAATCGCCGCACCACCGCCCTGACACCGATCATCGAGGCGTTCGAGGCGCTGTCGGCGGCGCGGCTGGGCGTGGTTTCCGCCCAGGTCACCACCGCCGTTCCGCTCAGCGCCGCGCAATCGGCCGGCCTTTCAGCCGCCCTTCGGGGCGCGCTCGGCAAGGATCCCCGGATCGAGACGCGCGTGGACCCCTCGATCCTGGGAGGCCTCAAGGTCCGCGTCGGCTCGCGCCTCTACGACGCCTCGCTGAAATCCAAACTCGATTCCCTGAAGTTCGCCCTCAAGAGAGCCTGAAGAAGACCTCCATGGACATCCGCGCCGCCGAAATTTCGGACATCCTCAAATCGCAGATCGCCAACTTCGGCGTCGAGGCGGACGTCTCCGACGTCGGCCAGGTGCTTTCGGTGGGCGACGGCATCGCCCGCGTCTTCGGCCTCGACCAGGTCGAGGCAGGGGAAATGGTCGAGTTCACTTCCGCCGGGGTCAAGGGCATGGCTCTCAACCTCGAGCGCGACAATGTCGGCGTGGTGATCTTCGGATCCGACGCCCAGATCTCCGAGGGCGACGAGGTCCGCCGGTTGGGCGAGATCGTCGACGTGCCGGTGGGCAAAGGCCTTCTTGGGCGGGTGGTCAATCCGCTGGGCGAGCCGATCGACGGCAAGGGTCCGATCGCCAATATCGCCGAGCGTCGCCGGGTGGACGTCAAGGCCCCCGGGATCATCCCCCGCAAATCGGTGCACGAGCCGGTGCAGACCGGCCTGAAAATCATCGATTCCCTGGTGCCGATCGGCCGTGGACAACGCGAGTTGATCATCGGCGACCGCCAGACCGGCAAGACCGCGATCGCCATCGACACCATACTTAATCAGCGCCAGATCAACGCCGGGACCGACGAGAAGGCCAAGCTCTACTGCGTCTATGTCGCCATCGGCCAGAAGCGCTCCACCGTCGCCCAGATCGTCAAGACCCTCGAGGAGCGGGGGGCGCTGGACTACACCATCGTCGTCGCCGCCACCGCCTCGGACCCCGCGCCGCTGCAGTTTCTCGCCCCCTTCTCCGGCTGCGCCATGGGCGAGTGGTTCCGCGACAACGGCATGCACGCCCTGATCATCTATGATGACCTGTCGAAGCAGGCGGTGGCCTATCGGCAGATGAGCCTGCTCCTTCGCCGGCCGCCCGGGCGGGAGGCCTATCCGGGCGACGTCTTCTACCTCCACTCGCGCCTGTTGGAGCGGGCGGCCAAGCTCAACGAAGACTTCGGTTCCGGCTCGCTCACCGCCCTTCCGATCATCGAGACCCAGGCGAACGACGTCTCGGCCTATATTCCCACCAATGTAATCTCGATAACCGACGGCCAGATCTTCCTCGAGACCGACCTTTTCTATCAGGGCATCCGGCCGGCGATGAACGTCGGGCTTTCCGTGTCCCGGGTCGGCTCCTCGGCCCAGATCAAGGCGATGAAGACCGCCACCGGCTCGCTCAAGGGGGAGCTGGCGCAATACCGGGAAATGGCCTCCTTCGCCAAGTTCGGCTCCGACCTCGACGCCTCCACCCAACGCCTTCTGGCGCGCGGCGAGCGGCTGACCGAGCTCCTCAAGCAGCCGCAATACGCCCCGCTCCAGGCCGAGGAACAGGTCTGCGTGCTCTATGCCGGAACCCGCGGCTATCTCGACGCCGTCCCCGTATCCCGGGTGCAGCAGTTCCAGACCGAGCTTCTCGCGAGGCTTCACGGCCCGGACGCCGCCGTGCTCGACGCGGTCCGGACCCAGAAGGCGCTGACCGCGGAGATCGAGGGCCAACTGAAAGGCGTCCTGGACGCCTTCGCGGCGACCTTCGCCTAAAGACCCGGCGCAAGGACCCGACAGCCCAGGATGGCAAGCCTCAAGGACCTTCGAAACCGCATCGCCAGCGTGACCGCCACGCAGAAGATCACCAAGGCGATGCAGATGGTCGCCGCCGCCAAGCTGCGGCGGGCGCGGGAATCGGCGGAGAACGCGCGCCCCTACGCGGCGCGCATGGCCGCGGTCATCGCCAATCTGGCGGCCGGGGTTTCGGGCGCCGGCGCGCCGCGGCTTCTCGTGGGGACCGGCTCGACGGCAAAGGAACTGGTGATCGTGGCCACCGCCGACCGCGGGCTTTCAGGGGGATTCAACTCCTCGATCGTTCGCGCCGCCCGTGAGCACATCGCCGCCCGTCTGGGCGAGGGGCGAGAGGTGTCGATCATCACCGTCGGTCGCAAGGCGCGCGACCAGCTTCGCCGGGAATACGGCGAGCGGTTCGTCGCCAGCTTCGAGGCCGGCGGGGCGCCGACCCTCCCCAGGGCCCAGGAGATTTCCGACGCGGTCGCGGCGCGCTTCGCCTCCGACGAGGCGGACGTGGTCACCCTGTTCTTCAACCGTTTCGCCTCCGTGGTCAGCCAGGTGCCGACCTTGCGACAGCTCATTCCCGCCCAGGTCGCGGGCGCCGCGCCGACCATCGACCTGAAGGGCGCGGGCTACGAGTACGAGCCGGACGAGGAAACCATTCTCGCCACCCTTTTGCCGCGGAACATCACCACCCAGATCCTGTCCGCCATGATGGAGAACCAGGCCGGATTCTTCGCGGCCCAGATGGCGGCCATGGACAACGCCACACGCAACGCCGGCGACATCATCACCGCCCTCACCCTTCTGAAGAATCGCACCCGCCAGGCGCAGATCACCAAGGAGCTGATCGAGATCATCTCCGGCGCCGAAGCGCTCTAGCCGAAAGCAAGCCAATGACCATGACCGAAGAACGTATCCCGCCGTCCGCCGAACCGAAGATCATGCCGCCTCTGCCGCAAGGGGTAGCCACCGGCCACGTCGTCCAGATTATCGGCGCGGTGGTCGACGTGGAATTCGAGGGGCATCTGCCGGCCATCCTCAACGCCCTGGAGACCACCAACACCGACCAGCGCACCGGCGAGCCGTTCCGCCTGGTGCTCGAGGTCGCCCAGCATCTGGGCGAAAATACCGTGCGCACCATCGCCATGGATACCACCGAGGGCCTCACCCGCGGCCATCCGGTGATCGACACCGGTGGCCCGATCACGGTGCCGGTGGGTCCCGGGTGCCTTGGGCGGATCATGAACGTGATCGGCGAGCCGGTGGATGAGGCCGGCCCCATTCCCTACACCCGCCGCGCCAGCATCCACCGCGAGGCGCCGGCCTTCGCCGATCAGGTCACCTCGGCCGAAATCCTGGTCACCGGGATCAAGGTGATCGATCTTCTGTGCCCCTACACCAAGGGCGGCAAGATCGGCCTGTTCGGCGGCGCCGGCGTGGGCAAGACCGTGACCATGCAGGAGCTGATCAACAATATCGCCAAGGCCTATGGCGGCTATTCGGTGCTCGCCGGCGTCGGCGAGCGCACCCGGGAGGGCAACGATCTCTATTATGAGATGATCGAATCGAAGGTGAACGTCGATCCGAAAAAGAACGGCGGATCCACCGAAGGCTCGCGCTGCGCCCTCGTCTACGGCCAGATGAACGAGCCGCCCGGCGCCCGCGCCCGCGTCGCCCTCTCCGGCCTCGCCCAAGCGGAATATTTCCGCGACGAGGAGGGCAAGGACGTGCTGCTCTTCATCGACAACATTTTCCGCTTTACCCAGGCCGGTTCGGAAATGTCCGCCCTCCTCGGTCGCATCCCCTCGGCGGTGGGCTATCAGCCGACCCTGGCCACCGAGATGGGCAATCTTCAGGAGCGCATCACCTCCACCAACAAGGGATCGATCACCTCGGTGCAGGCGATTTTCGTGCCCGCCGACGACCTCACCGACCCGGCGCCGGCCACCTCCTTCGCCCACTTGGACGCGACCACCGTTCTCAGCCGCGACATCGCCGCGGAGGGCATCTTCCCGGCCATCGACCCGCTCGATTCCACCTCGCGCATCCTCGATCCGCTGGTGATCGGCGAGGAGCATTACGCCGTCGCCCGACAGGTTCAGGAAATCTTGCAGCAATACAAGGCGCTGAAGGATATCATCGCGATCCTCGGGATGGATGAGCTGTCGGAAGAGGACAAGCTCACCGTGGCGCGCGCGCGCAAACTGCGCCGTTTCTTCGCCCAGCCGTTCTTCGTCGCCGAGGCCTTCACCAACCTGCCGGGGGTATTCGTGACGCTCGCCGATACGATCCGCTCATTCAAGGCGGTGTGCGACGGTGAATACGACCACTTGCCGGAAGCGGCCTTCTACAATGTCGGCACGATCGAGGATGCGGTGGCCAAGGCGGAGACGATGGCGGGGGAGGCCTGATCGTTGGCCGGAAAGCTGCATTTCTCCCTCGTCTCCCCCGAGCGCGAGCTGTTCGCCGGCGAGGTCGACCAAGTGGATGCCCCCGGAGCCGAGGGCGACTTCGGGGTCTTGGCCGGGCACGCCCCGTTCATGACCACGCTCAAGGAGGGCCAGGTCAAGCTGCACAAGGACGGCACCGTACTCATCTATGAGGTCAAGGGCGGTTTCGCCGATGTCACTCCCGCGGGCCTCACCATCCTCGCCGAGGAAGCAAGCCAGGTCGACGCCGCCTGACCGGCTCGCACCGGCCCTGAATCTTCAGTAGTGAAGAGTGGCCGTCCGGAATTTCAGACAGGAGCCCCCACGTCATGCGCTCAACCCTCGTCAGCGCCATCGCCCTGCTTGGCCTCGCCCCCGCGGCGTTCGCCCAGGCGCCTGCCCCGGAGGCGCCTGCCCCGGAGGCGACGGCCGCTCCCACCGCCCCGAGCCCGGCTCCCGCGGCCTTGCCGGCGACGGCCCCGCCGGCCGCCAGTCCACTTCCCGCGCCCGGGGCGCCCATCGCGCCTCCCGCTCAGGGGGCGGCGCCCGCCGCATCGCTCGCCGCCGCTCCAACGCCCCAGGCTCCCCCCGCGCCGCCCACCGACCCGGCGTCGATCGCCCTGCTCGACACCCTTGAGCGGGTGTGCATTCCGGCGGCCAACGGCGGCAATCTCGCTCAGGCCGCCAAGGCAGCGGGGTACCGCAAGAACGGCGAGAACTACGCTCTCAAGCAGAAGACCTTCCAGCTGACGGTCACTGCTCCCGGCTCCAATCCCACGCAGTGCCACGTCTACATCGTCGCTCCGGTCGATCCGGAGGCGCCGGCCAAGCCGATGGCCGTCGCCTTGCACGACTGGGCGGCGATCAGCCGCGGCTGGGACCTCTACCGCAATGACAAGAGCGTCATCGGCGCCCAGGAATTCACCACCCGCTCGTGGGAGCATGACAGCGAGGGCAAGCATGAGGCGCTCGTGCTTACCACCATCCGCAAGGCCGACGGCACGCCCTCGAAGAGCAACGCGGACACCTCGGAGATGATCTACAGCGTGACCAAACCCAAAGGATGAAACCCGCCGACGTCGCCGGTCTCGCCGGCGTGGTGATCATGCTCGCCGCCTACGCCGGCGCCCAGGCGCGCACGCTCGACCCCGTGAAAGCTCCGTCCTTGCTGATGAACCTCCTCGGGTCATGCCTGGTGATGTGGTCGCTGACGCACGACTTCAATCTGTCGGCCTTCCTCATGGAAGCGGCGTGGGCGGTCGTGGCCGCATATGGTCTGATCCGGGTCGCGCTCACGCGGCGGTGAGGAGCGCTCGCTCGCCGAGCCAGTCGAAGCAGAGTCCCGCGACGTTTTCCCACCCCGGTTCCCCCGCAAGCCAATGGCTCATCCCGGGGAGAACCCGCGTATCGCCGCCAAGCCGCCCGACGATCGCCTTGACGGTGGCCGGCGGATGGATGGCGTCGAGCGCCCCCGCCAGCCCGAGCACGGGAATCCTCACCTTCGCACCGGGCGCCAGAGTGGTGGCGAAGGGGTCCAACCACCAGTTGAGCGTCTCCCACAGGGCCCGGCCGCTTTCGACCCCCATGCGGGCGAAGGTCGCCTTGCGTTCATCGCGCGGCAGGCGATCGAACAGGTATCGGCGCGCGGCGGCGTAGTCGGGGTCGATGGGGAGCGCCCAGAACGGCCCCAAGGCATAGAGGCTCACCGCCGAGATCGCCTCTTCCATGGTTCCGCCGGCGACTCCCCACGGGGGAGAAGGGGCGAGGAGGATCAGGGCTGCCAACGGCGTGCGGGCGGCGACCATCTGGGCGACGAGGCCGCCGAGGGAGTGGCCGATGAGGATCGGCGGCGCGCCTTGGGCGGCGCACAGGGCGGCGACGCTCGCGGCGTAGTCGGCCATCGACTTGCCGATGACGCCGCCGCGTCCGGCCCCGGCCTCGTGGCCGGGAAGATCGGGCGCCGTCACCAGATGACCAGCCCGCTCGAAAAGAGTGCGGAAACGATCGAACACCCATCCGCCGCAGAAGGCGCCGTGCACCATGACGATCGGGCTGGGCACGGTGCGGCGGCCTCGAGGCGGCGAGGCGAGTCACGTCCGGCCCCACGGCGAGGCTACACGGTATTTTCCGTCGCGGGGGAGATTCTGTTTGTCGGGGCGGCGAACGGCCGAAACGCCTCGACCACCCGGCGATAGACGTCCCGCTTGAAGTCGACCACGCGCTTCAAGGCCTCGTCGAGATCGACCCATTCCCAGGCGTCGAACTCCACCTGATGGTGGGCGTTCAGATCGATCTCCGACTCGTCGCCCTCGAACCGCAGGGCGAACCACGCTTGTTTCTGGCCGACCCAGCCTTCGCTGTCCTTGCGTTCGTGACCGCGGGGAAAGTGGTAGGCGATCCAGCCGTCGGTCTTGCCAAGAAAGCTTGCCGAGACCACGCCCGTTTCCTCGCGCAATTCGCGTCGGGCCGCCTCGTACAGGCTCTCGCCCGCGTCGACACCACCTTGGGGAAACTGCCAGTTGGTGGAGCCGGCCCGGTCGGCGCGGCGCCCGAGCCACGCCTTGCCTTCGTCCGAGATCAGAACAACGCCGACGTTGGGGCGAAAGCGCGCCAGATCGGCGTTCGGCGTCTTCACGCCCGGCGCGCCGGTCAGTTGGGTTTGACGGCCGGAGCCGAGGCGGCCGAACCCGGCTTCACCGCCGTGCCATGCGCCCCGCGCAGCAAGGTCGCCTCGGCGAGAGTGGCGGCTGGTTTGGGAAGCTTGGGAGTCGCTTCCACCGAGCCGTATTTGAGCACGTCGAGCGCCCGGGTGAGTTGGAAATCGCCCTTCTTCTCGTCAAAGCCCGTGGGCGGGGCCTCGGCCGGTTTGTGGGCGCCCTTGCGGATCTTGCCCTCGTCGGCGTCCAAGGCGTTGTGGAAACTGGCCTCGCTGAACTGGAACGCCTGGTTGGCGGCCTGCTGCGCTTCCTCCCGGGTTTCGGCCACCTCGAGATCGGGCTCGATGCCGGTCTTCTGAATCGAGGCGCCCGACGGGGTGTAGTAGCGCGCGGTGGTGATCTTCACCGCCCCGTCGAGACCGCCGCGCAACGGAATCACCGTTTGCACCGATCCCTTTCCGAAACTGGTGAGGCCGACGATCTCCGCCCGATGGCGATCCTTCAGGGCGCCGGCGACGATCTCCGCCGCGGAGGCCGTGCCCGAATTGATCAACACCACCACCGGCAACCCTCCCAGCTTGACACCGGGGTGGGCGTTGTAGCGCTCGATGTCGTGGGGGTCGCGCCCGCGTTGCGAGACGACCTCGCCGCCATTGAGGAACAGGTCCGAAATGCTCACCGCCTGATCGAGAAGACCGCCGGGATTGTTGCGGAGATCCAGAACGAGGCCCTTCATGTGCGGATTCTTGGCTCGAAGGGCGTCGATCGCCGCCTTGGTCTCGGCGGTCGCCTTCTCGTTGAAACTGGCCAGCCGAAGGTAGCCGAAATCGCCTTCCTCCTTGTAGGTCACCGACTTGGGTTGGATCACCTCGCGCACCAGCTTGACGTCGAAGGGGTCGGTCTTCTCACGGGCGATGGTCAGGGTCACCGGCTCGCCGGCCTTGCCCCGCATTTTTTTGACCGCGTCATTGACCGTCAGGCCGATCACCGTCTCGCCGTTCACCGCGGTGATGTAGTCGCCCGCCTTGATGCCGGCGCGGGCGGCGGGGGTGCCGTCGATCGGCGTGATCACCTTGATCACGCCTTCGTCGCTGGTGATCTCGATGCCCAGACCGCCGTACTCGCCGCGGGTCATGTCCTGCATCTCGGCATACGCTTCGGGATTCAGATAGTCGGAGTGGGGATCGAGGGAGGTAAGCATGCCCGAGAGCGCCGCCTCGATCAGCTTCTTGTCGTCCACCGGGGTGACGTACTGGCGCTGCACCGTGTCGAACACATTCCCGAACAGTTCGAGCATGTGATAGGTCTGCGCCCGCGGTTGCGTCGTCGCCCGGGCGGCTTGGCCGACGTAGGCCATGGTTCCCGCGCCGAGGACAAAGGCGGACGCGCCGATCAGAAGATATTTCCGCATTGGACCGCCTTGGACGCCCCGCCCGTCGAAAATATGACGCGCGCGGGGACAACGCGCAAGAAACCATGCGCGGTTCAATCCCTGTGATACGGCGATCCGCCAAGGATCGTCACGGCCCTGTAGACCTGCTCGGCAAGCATGGCCCGGGCCAGCGCGTGCGGCCAGGTCTGGGGCCCGAAGGCGACGCGTTCGCGAGCCGCGGCGAGAACCCGGGCGTCCAGGCCGTCGGCCCCTCCGATCGCGAAGACGAGCCGCCGCGCGCCGTCGTCGCGCAACCGCCCGATGTGTTGGGCGAACTCCCGGGAGGTCCGCGCCGCCCCACGCTCGTCGCAGGCAATGAGGTGACCGTCCGCGACGCGGGCGAGAATGGCGTCAGCCTCGGCCGCCACGCCGGGTTTGCGGCCCTCCACCTCGACGATTTCCACCGGCCCCATGCCGAGGGTGCGGCCGGCGGCGGTCGCGCGCGCGGCGTAGTCGAGGCTGAGCTTGGCTTCAGGGCCGGTGAGCCTGCCGACGCAGAGGAACGCGATCCGCACGCGCCCTCAGCCGGCGGCGGTGTGGCCGGACCCCTCCACCGACCAGATCTTCTCGATATTGTAGAAGGTGCGCACTTCGGGGCGGAAAAGGTGGACGATCACGTCGCCGGCGTCGATCAATACCCAGTCGCAATGCGGGAGGCCCTCGACTTTGGCCCTGCCGTGGCCGCCGTCCTTCAGTGCGCGCAGCAGATGGTCGGCGATCGCGCCGACGTGCCGGTGCGAGCGGCCGGACGCGACGACGATCCCGTCGGCAAAGGAACTCTTTCCCTTCAAATCGATGAAGGCGATGTCGTGGGCCTTGTCGTCGTCGAGCCTGGAGAGGATCAACCTCTCGAGGGGTGTGCGTTCACGCGTTTCGCCGGTGGAAACCGGATGGAGCGGGGCTTGGTCTTCGTGAATGATCGGAGCGGGGGCGGGGTTCAGCGGAGTCTCCTTGGGCGGGCGGCCGAGGAAGACTAGCACATTCCCGGCGGCTCCGCTCCGGCGCGTTGACGAAGGGCCGTGGACGAGGCGAAGTTCCACGGTGCGGCGATGTAGACCCACGCCGGCGGACGGGTGGCGACGAGACGCCTGGCCGCGGTGGAGGGCAGCCGCGCGGCCGCGAACCGGCGGGCGGCGGGTGAGAGGCGGCTCCGCAGCGAGGCGCCGGGCCGGGCGACCACGGCGACGGGAATTTCCCGCATCAAGGCCGTCCACTCCCGCCAGCGATGCAATTCCCCGAGGCCGTCCGCGCCCATGATCCATACGAAATGGACTCCGGGGAAGCGGACCTTCAACGCCCGTACTGTATCGATCGTGTAGCGCGTCGCGAGGCGCCGCTCGGCATCGGAAACGACCATGAGCGGGCCGCGCGCCAATCTGGCCACGCCGGTCTGGCGGGCGGCGAGATCGAGGGCCGCGCCGGAGGTCTTCAGCGGGTTTCGCGGGGCCACCAGCCAGATCACCCGGTCGAGACCGAGGCGACGGGCCGCGGTGCGCGCGACGTGGGCGTGGCCCTCGTGCGCCGGATCGAATGAGCCACCGTAGAGTCCCACGCGCATGCCTGGCGCGACACGCAACGCCAATCGAAACGCGGGCCGTCGCCCGGTGGACCACCGAACCGTCACGCCCGGCGGTCGCCCGGGGGTCCGGCGAACGCGAGGTCGTCGGCGTGAATCAGCGGTCCGCCGGAATAGCCGAGGGCGGCCGCGATCGCCGCCGAACGCAGGCCGACGATTCGCCGGGCGTCGGCGATGTCGTAGCGCACGAGGCCGCGGCCGATCTCGCGACCGGTACGATCCCTTACCGCCACCGCGTCGCCCTTGCCGAACCGCCCCTCCGCCGCCGTGACACCGGCCGCCAGCAGGCTTTTGCCCGTGGCGATAGCCGCCGCGGCTCCATCGTCGACCACCAGGGCGCCTTGCGGCGCGAGGGAGGCGGCGATCCACGCCTTGTAGGCTGCCGCCGGTGTGGTGCGGGCGGTGAACAGGGTCGCGCGTGCGCCGGCCTCGAGGGCCGCGAGCGGGGCGGCGACGCGGCCCAGCGCGATCACGCTGGCGCACCCCGCTCCGGCGGCGATGCGCGCGGCGGCGAGCTTGGTGACCATGCCGCCGCTGCCGACCCCGCGATCGGCGTTCGCCCCGGCGCCCATGGCTTCGATCTCGCTGGTGATCTCGGCGACGCAAGGGATGTGACGCGCGCCCGGGTCGCGCCGGGGATCGGCGGTGTAGAGTCCGTCGACGTCGGACAGGAGGACCAGAAAATCCGCCCCCACCATCTGGGCGACACGGGCGGCCAGCCGGTCGTTGTCGCCGTAGCGCAGTTCCTGGGTCGCGACGGTGTCGTTCTCATTGACCACCGGCACGACGCCCAGCGCCAGGAGGGTTTCCAGCGTCGCCCGGGCGTTTAGGAACCGGCGGCGCACCTCCGTGTCGTCGATGGTCAGAAGGATTTGCGCCGTTTCGATGCCCGCCGGGGCGAAGGCCTCCTCCCACGCCCGCATCAGCGCCGATTGGCCGGCCGCGGCGGCCGCCTGCTTCTCGGCCAGTGCGAGGACGCGCGATCCCATTCCCAGACGCCTCCGGCCGAGGGCCACCGCGCCGGAGGAGACGATCAGCAGGCGTTGGCCGCGCGCGCGGAGGCGGGCGGCGTCGTCAGCGAAGGCTCTCATCCACGCGGCGTCGACCACCCCGCCGTCGCCGACGAGGAGGGCCGATCCGACCTTGACCACCACCACCCTGGCGGCGGCGAGGGTCACGGCCGCCACGCCTCGGCCTCGGGCCGGGCGGCGGCTTGGCGCCCATCCCGCACCAAGGCCCATGCGGCGCGCAGGAGCTCGCGCACCCCCTCCCCCGACACAGCCGAGATCTGGTAAGGCGCGGCGCCTGACGCCTTGGCCAGGCTCGCCGCCTTTTCGACCCGCGCCTCGGGGCCGATGGCGTCCACCTTGTTGAGCGCGACAAGCTCGGCCCTGGCCTCGAGACCCTCCCCGTAGGCGTCGAGTTCGCCGCGGATCGCCCACCATGCCGCCGCCGGATCGTCGGCGGTGGCGTCGATCATGTGAATGAGCACGGCGGTGCGTTCGAGGTGGCCGAGGAAGCGAACGCCGAGCCCGGCCCCCGCCGACGCCCCCTCGATCAGCCCAGGCACGTCGGCGATGACGAACCGCTCGTCGCCCGAAAGATCGACCACCCCGAGGTGCGGAACAAGGGTGGTGAACGGATAGTCGGCGATCTTGGGCGTGGCGGCGGAGACAGCGGCGACGAAGGTGGACTTGCCCGCATTGGGCAGACCGACAATACCCACGTCGGCGATCAGTTTGAGGCGCAGCCAGATCCACCGCTCGATCCCCGGAAGGCCGGGATTGGCCCGCCGCGGAGCCTGGTTGACCGGTCCCTTGAAGTGGCTGTTCCCGAAGCCGCCGTTGCCCCCCGCGGCCAGCCGCACCCTCATTCCCGGCTGGTCGAGGTCCGCGATGGGGGTTTCCTGATCTTCCTCAAAGACCTGGGTGCCGACCGGGACCTTGAGGACGGCGTCGACGCCGTTGGCGCCGGAGCGGTTGCGCCCCATGCCGTGGACACCGGTTTTGGCTTTGAAGTGCTGGTGGTAGCGGTAGTCGATCAGGGTGTTCAGACCTTCGACCGCCTCGATCCACACATCCCCACCGCGGCCGCCGTCGCCACCGTCCGGTCCGCCGTACTCGATGAACTTCTCGCGGCGGAACGACACGGCCCCCCCGCCGCCGTCGCCCGAGCGGATGAATATCTTGCACTGGTCGAGGAACTTCATCGGCCGCTTGTGGCCGAAACGGCGGGAAAAATCGAGACGGGCGCCCCGCCGCGATCAGGACGCGGGGACTGTCCGGGCAAAATCGAACCACACCGGCGCGCAATCGCCGAGGCGCTTTTGCTCATAGCGCGTGGCGACATGGTCGACGGGCGGTCGGCGCCAGTCGTCGGCGGTGCGCGCCACCCAGCGGAATGCGTCGCTCCGAAGAAAACGCTCGAGCGTCCAGTCGGCATAGTCGGCCCAGTCGGTGGCGAACCGCACCCGTCCGCCGACCTTGAGCAGGCGCGCGGCCTCAATGACGAACGCCGGGTTCACCAGCCGCCGCTTGTGGTGCCGAAGCTTGGGCCACGGATCGGGAAACAGCACGAATATACGGTCGAGGCAGGCGGCCGGCATTCTCGCCATCAGGTCTCGTGCGTCGCCGGTGTGCAGGCAGACATGGGCAAGCGCGCCCTCCTGCACATGACGCAAGGCGCTGGCCACCCCGTTCACGAAAGGCTCGGCGCCTATGAAAAGGACATCCGGCCGCGCGCGCGCCTGAGCGGCCAGATGTTCGCCGCCGCCAAAGCCGATCTCCAACCACACCTCGGCGGCGTCCGGCGCGCGGACGCAGGGGTCGAACGGTCCGTCTGGGACCGCGATCCTGGGCAGGAGGCTGTCAAAAAGGGCGGCCTGACGCGGCTTGATCGGCCGCGAGCGGATCCTGCCGAAGGAACTGGGCGGCGCTGTCTTGTCGGCAAACATGGATTGACCTTGGGCGGCCATTGCGGCGAAGCTGCGCCCGCACGCCGGGGAGAACACCATGATGTTTCGCTTTTTCGCGGCGGGCGCCGCCGCCTTGACGCTGTTCGGCGGCTCCGCCCTCGCCGCCGGTATACCGGCGTCCATCGCCGCCGCCGTCGCCGACAGCGGGCGTCCGGCGGCCGACACGGCCCGT
>JBDTKQ010000031.1:0-4489 GCA_039935235.1 Caulobacteraceae bacterium | reverse complement strand
CGACCGGGAAGCGCCAGCCAAGCCGTGGCTAAGGTCTATGCCACGGCCCTCGTGCAAGAGCACGGAATTAACGTCGCCCATCAGCTATATAGAAAAACCGGCGACTGGTATCATATCCTCGCGGACTTTCCCGGAGCACTGCTAGACGAACACGGCTACATTCGATTTAACTTGAAGGCCGAATATGATCGTTTTATCGATGCGGGAAACAGTAGCGGAATATCTCAGAACATTGAGACAAAGACGCTTATTGTCCGTGGCGGGATTTCCGGCCGGAGCGGCTACACGCTCTATTCGGAATCCATTCTGCTTCCAGATGAGACGCCAGACCTGTCTTCGGTCGTGGAGGGGAGGCGGCTTCGCCTTACGGTTAACGCCTACGAGCGGGACGCCTCGGCTCGGCGGCGCTGCATCCTGAAATGGGGCTCAACCTGCGCGGTTTGCGATTTCAACTTCGGCGACGTTTACGGAGAGATCGGGACTGGGTTCATCCACGTCCACCATCTGACGCCGGTTTCAGCGGTAGGCGAGAGTTACGAGCTTTCGCCGGAGCGTGACCTGCGGCCCGTCTGCCCCAACTGTCACGCAATGATTCACACTAGGACGCCCCCGCTCACCATTGAGGAAATGCGCGCGGTCATCGGCGGAGGTTTGCAAAAGATATAATCGCCAGGGGCGGATGTCGAATCGGGATATCGATTCGAGATAACCTTACCGACTCGATGCCAATATTGCGATCAACCCGGCCACCAGTTGAATTGGCGACCCGATTTCATCGAAGAGGCGGCTTTCGTGCTTTTCGAAAGGAGTCGCGCGATACAGACGTTGAATCCACCCCACGCTCCGTCATCCCGGCCGCAGCGCAACCCAGTGGTGTGGAGAGCCGGGACCCAGGGGATCGGGCGATTCGGTTGCGATCGCGGGGCAGAGAGGCTCACGCCAAGTCACCCGGCTCCCGGACACGTCGCTGCCGCTTCTCTCCGCGCCGTTGCGGGATGACGGAGGGTGGGGTGGTGCTCACGCGATTTCATCGTAGCGGACCGGCCATGACGAATTTGCCGGTTGGTGAGCGCCGATACGAAAAAGCCCCGCCGGAAAGGTTCCGACGGGGCTTTGATTTCGCTCGTCCGGAAAGCGCTACTCCGCGGCGATCTTCAGCCCGTCGTTGGCGCGGTCGCGGAAGTTGATGGTCTTTAGATAGGCGATGCCGTCCTCGGCGATGGCGTCGCCGACCATGACGTCGCCCTCGCCCTTGAGCTCGTCCATGTCGACATACATGCCGTAGAAGGCCCGGGTGCGGTCGGTGATGATGCCGGCATTGAGCAGGGTCTTGATCAGCACCCGGAAGATGTTGGTCGCCTCCTTCATATCCTCGCGGCGGGCCTCGTCGGTGGCGATCTCGGCGAACTCGGCGATCACCCGGTCGGGGTCGAGGCCGAATTCCTCATAGAGGTCGCGGCTCTCGCTGGGGGCGACGAGGTTGAACAAAAGGGTCTGGAAGCAGTGCGCCGCCCAGTCCTCGATGACGTTGTGTTCCTCGGGGCTGAGGTGAGGGACGGTGCGATCCGCCCAGATCTTGCCGAACTTGTGGTGAAAAGCCTCGTCGGTCATCACCAACTGCATCAGCTTGCGGCCGAGGGGATCGTTCAGCTTCTGATAGAAGGTGGCGAAGGCGCCCATGGCTAGGCCCTCGACCAGCATCTGCATGCCGACGATCTTTTTATAGACCTCCGGCGAGGAGATGATTTCCACCAGAAGGTTCTGGAGAACCGGGCTGCACTTGGCCGGGCGGCCCCACCGCGCCTTGATGTATTTGGCGAAGGCGGTGACGTGACGGGCTTCCTCACGGGTCTGGTTGGCGGCGTATTCCTGAGCCCCCTGATCGTAGAGCACGTGGCACAGCGAGGCCGACAGGTTCAGCGCGCCCTGCTCCCCGTGGAGAATGGAGGAGAAGCTGCGCAGGGTCTGGGCATTGATGAAGCGGATCCGGTCTTTCGGATCGCTGAGGATGTCGTTGACGTATTTGGTCTGGAGAGCGCCGATCATGTTCTCGGGGAGAAGCGCCTCGTTCTCCATGTCGAAGCGCTCGTCGAAGTCGATGTATTTCTTGTCCAGCGGATCCCAGAAATGGTCGTGGGTGGCGCTGATGATCTTGTCGAACGCCGTCGAGCGATTGCCGTAACGGTCGAGGTCGAGCATGGACTCGAAGTCGTCCGGCGAGACGGCCTCGTACATGACGTCCTTGGTAATGTTTCCGTCGGCCACGGCTGTTTCTCCCTTAAAATTTGGCGCCCTTCCATTCAAGATGGCGACCGTGCGGGCCACTGTCAAGAAAAATGACGGGGGCGTCACCCATATCATTTGTTTCACGCCATGGCGAACTGGCGGGCCGGCGCGTCGGCATCGCCGAGGCAGTCGAGATCGGCGAGGGTGGCGCGCACGGCGGTATCGAGCGAGGTGCGGGGCTCGGCCCCAAGGAAGGCGACCAGCCGGGCATTGTCCAGCCCGATCGGACGGCGCCACAGGTAGAGCATCTCGATCATTTCGCGGAAGGTCTGGTTGACTGGCGCGAGGGCGTAGAGGAGCGCCGCGGGGAAGGGACGGATCGGCAGGTCGGCGCGCCCGGTCACACGGCGGACCGCCTCGCCCAGATCATTGCCGCCCAGCCAATGGCCGGCGAAGTGGAAGGTGGCGAAATCCGCCAGCTCCGCCTCCCGGTCGATCAGCAGGGCCATGGTCTCCGCCAGATCGGGCAGATAGGCGAAGGCGTGACCGACGTTCGCCGGGCCGGGGCGGTAAATCGACCGGACCCGTCCGCCGCGCCGGGTGACCAGCCACGACAAGGCGCCGTTGGGGGCCGCCGGGCCGAAGAAGTCGCCGGCGCGCAGGACGAGGGCCGTGACGCCGTCCGCGCACGCCTCGCGCAGCTCCGCCTCCAGCGCCGCGCGGATGGCGCCCTTGCGGGTCGTCGGAGCTTGCGGAGCATCCTCGGCGATGCGCGGGCCGGCATCCGGAGCGAAGTTGTACACTGTTCCCGGCAGAACGATCCGCGCCCCGCTCTCCCGCGCCGCGGCGATCGTCGAGCGCATCATCGGCAGGACGAGGCGATGCCAGTTGCGGTAGGCGGGGGGATTGGCCGCGTGCACGATCAGCGAAGCCCCGCGGGCGGCGGCCACCACATCGGCGGCGATCATGGCGTCGCCCCTCAGCCAGTCGATCGGCGTGCGCGGACCGGCTTTGGCGGCGGCGGCGTCGGGATCGCGGGCGAGCGCCCTCACCCCCCAGCCGCGCTTCAACAAGGCGGCCGCGGCGTGGGCGCCGAAGGAGCCGGTGGCCCCGACGATCAGGGCGGTCTTGGCGTTCGGGTCGGTCATGGCGGGTCTCCGATGAGGCGATGGCGGGAAGATCGGCCCATCCGGGTCATTCGTGAATTGCACAATCGCGGAGAATGGATATGCATTAATGCATGGCCGATCCGGCGTGGGATCACTATCGATCGTTTCTGGCTGTCGTCGTCGCGGGCAGTCTCTCGGGCGCCGCTCGATCCCTCGGCCTCGCCCAGCCGACAGTCGGGCGGCAGATCGCGGCCCTCGAGGCGGCCCTGGGCGGAGAGCCCCTGTTCACCCGCTCTCCCGGCGGACTTCGCCCGACCGAGGCGGCGATGGCCCTTCGACCCCACGCCGAGGCCATGGCGGCGGCGGCCGAGACCCTGATCCGAACCGCCTCGGGGAGCGGAGAGACGACAGGCGGGACCGTGCGGGTCACCGCCAGCGAGGTCGTCGGCGTCGAGGTGCTCCCCCCCATGCTCGCCCGCTTCCGCGAGGAGCACCCGGCGGTCACCATCGAGCTGGCTCTGTCGAGTGTTCAGGAGGACCTGCTTCACCGCCACGCCGACATCGCCGTGCGTATGGCCCGGCCCACGCAAGGCGCCCTTTTCGCCCGCGGGATCGGCGGCGTACGCGTCGGCCTTTACGCCCACCGGAGCTATCTTCAGAAACACGGCGAGCCGCGCACCCTCTCCGAGCTCGATGCTCACACCCTCATCGGCTACGACCGCGCGGTCCCCTCGGCGCGGGTCCTCGAACAGCTCCGCTTGCCGGTGGCGCGTGAGATGTTCGCCTTTCGCACCGACAGCGACCTGGCCCAGATCGCCGCGCTCCGCGCCGGCTTCGGCATCGCCCCGTGTCAGCCTGGCATCGCCGCCCGCGATCCCGATCTGGTCCCCATCCTCACCGCCGCCTTCGGCTTCGATCTGGAGGTGTGGGTGGTGATGCACGAGGATCTCAAGGCCAACCGCCGCATGCGCCTGATGTTCGACCATCTCGGGCGCGAGATGGCCGCCTATGTCGCCGAGGGCCGCCAGGCCACGCGCGGGGCGGACCGGCGCCCGGTCTCTTGAAGTTTCCCCGCCCCGCGACTAGGTTCCGCGCCTTCGCCGGACAAGGGCGGCGCGCGCTCGTAGCTCAGCTGGATAGAGCATCAGACTACG
>JBDTKQ010000030.1:0-5215 GCA_039935235.1 Caulobacteraceae bacterium | reverse complement strand
CGCCGCCTCGTTCCGCGCCCCGCGCTCGCCCATGACATAGGCGCGGATCGAGCCATGCGGGGCTTGGGCGGCGATATCCATGGCCCGGGGCTTGGCTTCGAGGCAGTCGAGATATTGCGGAAAGGTTTCCCACTTCCAGTCGATGCCTTCGGCCAAGGCGGCGCCGGGAATGTCCTCCACCCCTTCCATCAGACCGATCAGCCAGTCGTGGCGGTCGGGCCGCGCGGGGGCGAAGCCGACCCCGCAATTGCCCATCACCGCGGTGGTCACCCCGTGCCAGCAAGAGGGCGAGAGATACGCGTCCCACGTGGCCTGACCGTCATAGTGGGTGTGGATATCGACAAAGCCGGGAGTGACGGTCAGGCCCGACGCGTCGATCTCGCGTCGCCCCGGTCCGATGTCCGCGCCCACCGCGGCGATCACGCCGCCGTCGACGGCTATGTCCGCCGCCCGCGCCGCCGCGCCGGTCCCGTCGATCACCATACCGCCCCGGATCACCAGATCGTGCATCGCCGCGTCTCCCTGTATGCGCCCCATCGGAAGGGCGCCGCCGCAAGGTAAGTCAAGCGTCAGTCGAGGGCTTTCAAAGCCCCGTCGAGATCGGCGATCAGGTCCTTGGGCGCCTCCACGCCGATGGAAAGGCGGATCATGCCGTCGGACATGCCCAGCGCCCCCTGTTCGTTGGCCGACACCCCCGAATGGGTGGTGCTGCCGGGATGACAAGCGAGGGATTCGGTGCCCCCCAAACTCACCGCCAGCTTGAAAATCTGAAGCCGGTCGAGGACCTTGAACGCCGCTTCCCGCCCGCCCTTGACCACGAAGGAGAAGGTCGCCCCCATGGCCCCGCATTGGCGCGCGATGACCTCGGCTTCCGCCGTGCCATGGGTAACCGCTCCGAGATAGGCGACCCGCTCCACCGCCCGGTGAGCGCCCAGCCACGCGGCGACCTCGGCGGCGTTGGAAAACGCCTTGTCCATTCGCAGGCGCAAGGTTTCCAGCGAGCGGGTGAGCATCCAGCAACTGTGAACGTCGAGCTGATTGCCGATCAGATTGCGCAGCGAGCGGATCTTCTTCATCGGCGCGGCCGCCCCGGCCACCGAACCGGCGATCAGGTCGCTGTGACCGCCGACGTATTTGGTCAGGGAATAGACCGACAGATCCGCTCCGTGATCCAGCGGCGACTGGTAGAGGGGACCCAAAAGCGTGTTGTCGACGATGATCGTCGGCCGGAACCCTTGCCGCGCGGCGATTTCCCCGGCGAGCGTCGCCATCAGCCTCAGATCAACCACCGCGTTGGTCGGGTTGGCCGGGGTCTCGACATAGATCGCCGCCAACGGCCCAAGGGCGAGCGCCGCCTCGGCCGCCGTCCGGACCGCCGCGGGGTCGACGCCGTCGATGAAGGTGGCGCCGCGCACGCCAAGTCGCGTGAGGAGATTGTCGAACAGGGTCTCGGCGCCGCCGTAGAGCGGGCGGCTGCGCAACACCGATTGACCCGGCTCGCACAGCGCCAGAAGGGCGGTGAAGATGGCCGCCATTCCGCTGGAGAACACCGCCGCGGCGTCCGCCCGCTCGAGCACGGCCAGCCGTTCCTCGACGATCTGGAGATTGGGATTGTTGAATCTCGTGTAGATGAGCCCGGCGTCGGCGCCCTCGGGCGAAGCGGATCGCCCGCTCATATAGTCGAAGAGGAGTTTGCCCTCCTCGCATGTCTTGTAGGCGAAGGTGGAGGTGAGAAAGATCGGCGTCTTCACCGCGCCTTCGGAAAGGCCAGGATCGAAACCGAAGCCGAGCATCAGGGTCTCCGGTTCGAGCCGGTGGTCGCCGAGGCTCGATTTGCGGAAATCCCGTTTGGCCATTGGTTCGCTTCCTTCCTTGACGTGGCGTGGCCATAGCACAGTGGCGACCGGGTCGCGCGGCCCGCGTTGTCCCGGCGGATCTTTCACCGATATCCCAAAACCGCCACGCGCCGGCGCACACCCGGCCGAGCCGCCGTTGATCACGTGGGGCGGTTGGGGGCAAACATGGCTCCATGACGCACGCCCACGATCATTCCCATCACGGCCACCACCATCACGCACCGGCCAGTTTCGGCCCCGCCTTCGCCATCGGCATCGGCCTCAACGTCGCCTATGTCGCGGCCGAGGCGGCGTGGGGGGTGGCGGCCAATTCCCTCGCCCTCATCGCCGATGCGGGACATAATTTCGGCGACGTGCTCAGCCTCGCGGTAGCCTGGCTGGCGACGTGGCTCGCCCGCAAGGCTCCCTCCCCCCGCTACACCTATGGCCTGCGCGGCTCGACGATCCTCGCGGCGCTGAGCAACGCGGTGCTCTTGCTGGTGGTCACCGGCGGTATCGCCTGGGCGGCGATCCTGCGGCTGATCCATCCGGCCCCCGTGGGCGGCGGCGTCATCGCTTTGGTGGCCGGCGTCGGTATTCTCGTCAACGGCGGCACGGCCGTGATGTTCGCCTCGGGACGCAAGGGCGATGTCAACATCCGCGCGGCCTTCCTGCACATGGCCTCCGACGCCTTGGTCGCGCTCGGGGTGGTGGTGTCGGGGCTCCTCATCCTTCGCACCGGATGGACGTGGCTCGACCCGGCGGTCAGCCTCGCCATCGGAGCGATCATCGTCGCGGGAACCTGGTCGCTGATGCGCGAATCGCTAGACCTGGCGCTTCAGGCGGTCCCCACCGGCGTCGACCGGGGGGCCGTGCTCGATTATCTTTCCGCCCTTCCCGGCGTGAGCGAGGTCCACGACCTTCACATCTGGGGCATGAGCACCACCGAGACCGCCCTCACAGCCCACCTCGTGCGGCCGGATGGCGGGGTGGACGATGCGCTCTTGCAGCGCGCGTGCGCCGAGTTGCGCGCCCGGTTTTCCGTCCACCACGCCACCCTCCAGGTCGAGGTCGGCGGCGGGGCTCACCCGTGCGACCTGGCCGACGCGGCGGTGGTTTAGGGTTCCTCCCCTGGACCCCTCCCCGGGGGAGCTGGCGCGCGATGCCCTTCCGAAAGGTGTGACGGAGCACCCGGAACCCGTCGCATCAAATCTCCCGCCAAGAGGCTCAGGGGAGGAACGCTCAAAATGGTACCGCCTCCCCGGTTCGAACGGGGGACCTCTAGATCCACAATCTAGCGCTCTAACCAACTGAGCTAAGGCGGCCCGGCTTCGTGGCGTTTCGTTTAGTCGCCGCGCGCGCCCCGATCAAGGCGGCCAAGACGTCACGAAAAACCCCGGAGGAACACCTCCGGGGTTGTCGCGGTCCGCTGTCGACCCCGCCCTATTGCTTGGCGATCTGGAAACGAATCGGAATGTTGACCTTGGCGCCGCCCACCGGCGCGCCGTCGCGGGTTTCAGGTCGCATCTTGAAGAAGCGACTCAGTTTCAGCGCCGCCTGGCCAAATTGCTGGTCGGCCGGTTCCTCGGAGGTGACCGAGCACTCGGTGACCGTGCCTTTGGCGGTGACAACGCAGTTGAGTTCCGCCCTGCCCCCCACCTCCATCCTCTGGGCGCGCTCGGGATAGACGTTGGCCACCTGGTCGCCGGTCGGCCTTTGCAGCCAGTCGGGATTGGTGATCACCGTCGCCCGTGGCGGCGGAGGGGCGGGAGCGGCCGTCGGTGGCAACGGCTGCGGCCGGGGCTTTTCCACCGGCGCGATATAGAGCGGCGGCGGCGGCGGGATGTTGGTCGCGACCACGGCCGGCGGACGCGGCTGAACCGGCGGCGGCGGGGGCAGGTTCTTGGGCGGCGGCGGCGGCGGCGGCGGCGGCGGTGGCGGGGGCGGGGGTTTGATCAACTGCGCGTCGGTCTTCTCGTCGCTGTAGTTCTGGTATTTCGCCTGGAACTTCCATTGCCAAAGGTAAAAGCCGATCACGCAGTGGATCGCCAAGGCGAAGATGATCGCCAGGATCACCCCGTTGGATCGGCGCGGACGGGGAAGGTCGAACGGGTTGTGCGACGGATGGGCGATATCGACCGGTTGGGCGTCTGCGGGCGTGTCGGTCATTTTTTGCCACCGACCCCGGACTTGTCCTCGCCGACGAGGGCCACGCTGTAAAAACCGTTGTCCTGAAGCTTGTTCATCACGGCCATAAAGTCCTGGTACAAAACGTCCGAGTCTCCGCGAATGAAGATACGCTCGTTGGCCGGGTTGCGGACGCCGACATCGGCTTTGAGGTCATCGCCGAGCGTGTCCATGTCCGAGGCATTGTCGCCGACGAACACCCGACCATCTTTCTTGATCGAGATATAGACCGGCTTGGGCGGGTTCTTCGCCGGTTTGGCCGCCGCCGGAGGCAGGTTCACCTTGATCGTCACGCTCGCCAGAGGCGCGGCGACCATGAAGATGATCAGGAGGACGAGCATCACGTCGACGAAGGGTGTGACGTTGATCGAGGCGTTCTGCGCGACGTCGTAGCGGCCGCCACTGTGACCTGAAAGTTTAGCGGCCATACGCCTTACGCTCCCTTGTCGAGCTGCCGGGAGATGGCGTTGATCAGCTCGGCGACAAAGCCCTCGGAACGGGCGCCGTAACTGGTGATCTGGGTCTGGAAGTAGTTGTAGAACACCACCGCCGGGATGGCGGCGAACAGACCGATGCCGGTGGCGAGCAACGCCTGGGCGATACCGGGGGCGACGACCGCGAGGTTGGTGGTGTTGGTGTTGGCGATGCCGATGAAGGAATTCATGATCCCGTAAACGGTGCCGAACAGTCCGATGAAGGGGGCGTTGGCCCCGACCGAGGCGAGGAACTGCATTCCGCCGGAAAGGCGCCGGGCGAGGGACGATTGCACCGCGCCGATGGCCGTGGAGGCTCGGGTAATCGTCGAGTCGCGATGCTCGCCGGCCACTTGCAGACCAGCCTGGCGAGAAAGCTCCACTTCGGAGGAGGCCGCCGCGGCCATGTCGGCCATGGGGTTGCCGGCGAAGTCTTCTGATTCGGCGATCCGGCCCATGTCGTTGTTCGACTTGGCGCCGCGGAAGCTCTCGAGGAAACGGTCGGAGGAGCGTTTGAGGCTGTTGAATTCCACCAGCTTGATGATGAGCAACATCCACGAGAGGATCGAGCAGGCGAGAAGGCCGATCATGACGATCTTAACCACCAGGTCCGCCTGTTCGAACATGCGGATGGGGGTGAGCTTGCCGTTGTCCGCTCCGCCGACTTTCATGCCCTCGGCGTTGGCCGCGGGGGCGTCGGTCGCCGGAGCGGGCGTCGCC
>JBDTKQ010000029.1:0-6197 GCA_039935235.1 Caulobacteraceae bacterium | reverse complement strand
GACAATGTCGACCAGCGCAGCCACGACTACAGCGAGATCGCCCGCGCCTTCCGGCCGGGCCACGCCGACTATGCCTATTTCGCCAAGTATGGGGTGCGCGACTATCGCGGCGGCGGCCGGCAGTCCGCCCGCGAGACCGCCGCAAGGGTCGCCGCCGGGGCGGTGGCGCGCAAGATTTTGGGCGAGGACGTGGCCGTGCGCGGGGCCCTCGTCCAGATCGGCCCCCACGCGGTGGACCGGTCGCGGTGGGACTGGGACGAGACCCTGCGCAATCCCTTTTGGTGCCCCGATCCGGTCATGGCGGCGATCTGGGAGGGCCACCTCGAGCAGGTCCGCAAGGCCGGGTCGTCCACTGGCGCGATCGTCGAGGTAGAGGCGACGGGGGTTCCCGCCGGGTGGGGGGCCCCGGTCTACGGCAAGCTCGACGCCGAGCTGGCCGGTGCGCTGATGTCGATCAACGCCGCCAAGGGGGTGGAGATCGGCTCCGGCTTCGCCGCCGCCGCCCTTACGGGAGAGGCCAACGCCGACGAGATGCGCGGGGGCGCTCAGGGTCCAGTCTTTTTGAGCAACAGCGCCGGGGGAATCCTCGGCGGCATATCCACCGGCCAGAGCGTGGTCGCCCGCGTGGCGTTCAAGCCCACGTCCTCGATCCTCTCGCCCCGCCGCTCGATCGACGAGGCCGGCGAGGAGGTCGAGGTTCGCACCAAGGGGCGCCACGACCCGTGCGTCGGCATCCGCGCCACCCCGGTGGTCGAGGCCATGACCGCCTGCGTTTTGGCCGATGCGTTCTTGCGCCATCGCGGGCAAACGGGGGGAGGGGCGTATCGGCCGGGGGGAGGCGAGAGGCGGTGACTCCCTCGGAGCGCGGGAGTCTCGCCCGCTCTTGTCGGCGCTGCGAGGAGCGGGCCGAACGCCCGCGCTCCAGGGTCAGGTTCGCCGAACCTTCTTGACGATGGCCGAGAAATTGAGGAGCGGCCGCCCGGCGGTGGAGACGATCCCGCGGATGAAAACCAGCGAGCCGCCGGCGCGGATCACCTCGCCGCGGGCTTCCACCAGATCGCCCTCCCGGGCGGCGTCGATGAATTCGCCGTTGAGCGAGGCGGTGACCGAGCCGCCGCCGCCGAGTTCCTCGCTGGCGATGCAGAACAGGGCATAGTCGGCGAAGGTCATCAAACAGCCGCCGTGCATGAAGCCGCCGCCGTTCATGTGTTTGTTTTCGGCGCGGAAGGCGCACACCGTCCGTCCGTCGGCCTCGTCGCGGCAATAGAACGGTCCCGAGAGGAGCTCATAGGGGTCGGAGCTCCACACCTTCCACCCGGCCCACTCGCCCTCGGTGATCTCGATCGGAGTCCAGGGGGCCTGGGCATCGCCGCCGTCCATGACGAGAAAATCCTGCTATTCGTAACGGTGGGCGGCCTAATGCGGCGGCCGGAGGGATCGTGCAATGGCCTTGGACCGCGAAACCCGCGACCAGCTTATCGATACCGTCCGCCGGTTCGTCGCCGAGCGCCTGCGACCTCTCGAGGCGAAGGTCGCCGAGGACGACGCCATTCCGGAGGAAATTCTCGCCGAGATGCGAAGTCTCGGGCTCTACGGACTGTCCATCCCCGAGGAATACGGCGGCCTCGATCTTTCCATGGAGGACGAGTGTCTCGTGGCCATCGAGCTTGGCCGCACGAGCCCGGCCTTCCGCTCGGCGGTGGGCACCAATGTCGGCATCGGCAGCCAGGGGCTGGTGATGTTCGGCGCCCCCGAACAAAAGGCGAAATGGCTCCCCGGCATCGCCTCGGGAGAAATCGTCACCTCCTTCGCCCTCACCGAACCGGAGGCTGGCTCCGACAGCGCCGCGGTGCAGACGCGGGCGACGCGGGACGGCGAGGCCTATGTGCTGAACGGCGCCAAGCGTTACATCACCAACGCCAACAAAGCCGCCCTCTTCACCGTCATGGCCCGCACCGATCCGGCGATCAAGGGCGCCGGCGGGGTCTCTGCCTTCCTCGTCCCGCGGGACCTGCCCGGGGTCTCGGTCGGCAAACCCGAAAAGAAGATGGGCCAACAGGGGGCCTACATCTGTGACGTGAATTTCGACAACGTCCGGGTTCCGGTGGAAAACCGTCTGGGGGCGGAAGGTCAGGGCTTCAAGGTCGCCATGCAGGTGCTCGACCGGGGCCGGCTGCACATTTCGGCGGTGTGCGTGGGGGTTGCCGAGCGGTTGCTCGCCGACACCGTCGCCTATGCCGCCGAGCGCAGGCAGTTCGGCCAGCCGATCGCCGCTTTCCAACTCGTTCAGGGCATGATCGCCGATTGCAAGACCGAGGCTCTCGCCGCTCGCGCCCTCACCCTGGCGACCGCCCGCGAGCGCGACGCCGGCCATGGGGTGACCCTCGAGGCGGCGGCGGCGAAATATTTCGCCTCGGAGATGGTCGGCCGGGTCGCGGACCGGGCGGTGCAGATCTTCGGCGGCGCCGGCTACACCGCCGATCACGGCATCGAACGCCTCTACCGCGACGTGCGCATCTTCCGCATCTACGAAGGCACCAGCCAGATTCAGCAAGTGGTCATCGCCCGCGAGACGATGAAGCGGGGCGGCTAGGAATTGCGGGACGGATCCCCCCGCTTTTATGTAGTGACTATGTCTACTGACGACGCGTCCGAGGCCATCACAGCAGCGGAAGCGAACCGCGGATTTTCGCGGCTTCGGCGCGCCGTGCGCGAGGGCAGGAGCTTCGTGGTGACTTCGCACGGCAGCGGCCTGGAAATTCGCCATCCATTCGACGATTGATCCTCTCACCCCACCCCGGTCTCGATCGCCAGGCGGACGAGGTCGGCGGTGCGGGCGACGCCGAGCTTGGTTTTGATCTGGCTGCAGGTGTTGGCCACCGTCTTGTAGCCCACCCCGACGGCGGCGGCGATCTGCGCCAGGCTCGCGCCCCCGGCCAGGAGGCGCATGATCTCCAGCTCGCGAACGCTGAGACTGTCCAGCGATCCGGCGCCGCCCTCGGGCGCGGCGAGCGCCTGGGCGAGTTCGGCCTCGACATAGCGGCGGCCAGCCGTCACCCGCCGCACGGCGGTGAGAAGCTCGTCGGGCGAGGCGTTCTTGGTCACATAGCCGGCGGCGCCCGCGTCGAGGGCGCGGCGCGCGTAAAGCGGCTCGGCATGCATGGTGAGCACGAGGATCGGGCCGGCCCCCGCGCGCACCATCCGGCGGAGCAGTTCCAGGCCGCCCAACCCCGGCAGGTTGAGGTCGAGCACGATCAGTGTCGGCCGGAGGCTTTTGAGGATGGCGAGGGCGTCGCGCCCGTCCGCCGCCTCGATCACTTCGCCACCGCCGAGCGTCGCGAGGAGCCGTTTGAGCCCGGCGCGCACCAGGGCGTGATCCTCGACCAGGAGGATGCTCACGCCGCCCGCGCCTCGGGATCGGGATCGACGGGAAGGCGGGCCGTAAGGGTCCAGCCACCCACCCGGCCCACCTCGATATCCAGCCGGCCGCCGGCGGCCTCCACCCGCTCGCGCATGCCGGTCAATCCGCGCCCGGCGCCCGTCGCGCCCTTGGCGGGCGCGCCGTTGTCGGCCACGCGCGCGACGATGCCGCCGGCCTCGGCCATGGCCACCTCGACCGAGATCCTTGTCGGTCGGCCGTGGCGCACCGCATTGCTCAGGCCCTCCTGAACCACGCGGTAGAGGATCGACGCCTGCGCTTGGGGGATGGCGGCGTCGTCGGGCGGCAGCCGCGTCTCGAAGGCGGCCGCGGGCAGGCGTCCGCGCCAGAAGGCGACCAGTTCCCGGACCGCGCCGGCCAGACCGAGATCCGCTGGCTCCGTGGGCGAGAGGCGACCCAGTATGTCGCGGACCAGTCGCTGCATGTGGGAGACGCCGGTGCGGATCGCCGCCAGACTGCCCAGGGCCTCCCGGGTCTCGCCCGCCTCGATCATTCGCGTGGCCATGGCCGCGTCGATACCAGCGGCGAACAGGTGCGGGCCGATCTCGTCGTGGAGGTCCCGCGCCAGGTCGGCGCGCTCCTCGTCCTGGAGCGTTCGAAGCTGGGCCTCGAGAGCGTCGTTGCGGGCCTGCATGGCGCCCAGACGCCGGGCCATCTCGTTGAGCCCGGCGCCCAGCCGGACGAGCTCCGGCGGCCCCTCCGCCGGCGCGCTCACGCCATAGTCCCCCGAGCCGATGCGCCGGAACGCCTCGGAAAAGGCCGACAGTGGCCCAAGCGCCCGGCCGAGGGTGAACCAGATCGCCACCGCCCCGACGATCAAGGCCCCCCCGAGGGTCAGGGCCAGCCGGGTGAACTCGATCCACAGGCCGCGGATGTCGTTGGCGTAAACCGGGGCAAGCACGATCATCTCGCCGCCGGCCACCGGGGCGGCCACCCTGACCGGGGTGGCGGGGGTCCACAACCATGCCTCGAACCAGCCGGGGGCGCGGGCCGTCGGCAAGGGGCGGGAGGCCTCGCGCACCCTGCCGTCCGGCTCCGTCAGGGTAGCGGTGAGATGTCGGTTGCCGTCGAAGGTGGCGACCAGCTGCGCCAGGTCGCGGGCCGGATGGTCTGAGCGCGGCAGATCCTCAAAAGCGCTGGCGATGGTTTGACGGCCCCCCGCGAGGGCGGCGGCGATCTCCTCGCGCAACACCTGGCGGGCCTGCCAGCCGGCGAGCGCGGTTCCCATCGCCGAGGCGGCGAGAAGCACCACGGCGATAGCCAGGACGACCCGGACGCGGAGGGACACCGGCGCCCCTCTACCCGTCGTCGATCATGCCCACGGCGCGCACCCAGCCGGCGCTCGCCCCGCGGATCTTGACCGGGAAACAGGAAACTTCGAAGCCGGTGGACGGCAGCACTTCCAGATTGTGCAGCTTTTCCATCTGCCAGTAGCCGATCTCCCGGCCGGCCTTGTGGCCTTCCCAGATCATTGACGGATCGCGCCGCGCGGCCCACCTCTTCGCCGTCAGGCTGAACGGTGCGTCCCACGACCAGGCGTCGGTGCCGACCACGCGCACGCCCTGGCGGGTGAGGCGCAGCGTCGCCTCCCGACCGATGCCGCAGCCGCGGTGAATATAGTCGGCCTCGCCATAACGGGCTCCGGCGGCGGTGTTGACCAAAACGATGTCGAGGGGCTTGAGGACATGGCCGATGCGCGCCAACTCCGCGTCGATATCGGCGGCCTGGGCGACATAGCCGTCGTCAAAGTGGCGGAAATCCAGCTTCACCCCGGGGCCGAAGCAATATTCGAGTGGCGTCTCGTCGATCGTCAGCGACCGTCGTGCGCCGCCCTCGAGAGCCGCGTCCTGCGTCGAGTGGAAGTGCCACGGCGCGTCCATGTGGGTGCCGTTGTGGGTCGACAGCGCAACCCGCTCCACCGCCCAGCCCTCGCCATCGGGCAGATCGCTCGCCTCCAACCCCGGGAAAAAGGCCCGCATATCGTCCACCGTCTCGGCGTGCCTCGAATAGTGGATCTTCGGTTCCATCGCCGACGGGTCGGAGGCGACGCCCATCTCGATGGGGATCGACAGATCAATGAGGCGCCTGGGCATGGTTCGTCGCCTTCCGGGATGGCGCCCTACTCATAGAGGATCGGCGGCGCGCGGCCAATCTCGCTCCTCTCCGCTCCCATCGGGAGAGAAAGCAAAAAGAACGGGAAATTTTCCCGGAATCATCGGGAAGTCGGCCCATGGGCGCGGCGGGGAGGCGCGGCTATTGCCCCGGTCTCGCCGGGAACGCCGCCTTGAAGACTCTCGTGGCGGCCGCGCTGGTCGCCTCCGCCCCGCTGGCCGTTTCGGCGCAAACCGCCCCGGCCCCTCCACTGGCCGCGGCGACGCCAACGCCGGAGGTCGGAGAGTTGGTGGTCACCGCCCGGCGCCTGGACGCGGCGCGCAACACCATCCAGACCCAGCTCGGCGCCTCGGTCTATGCCATCGACCAGACGGCGATCCGCGCCATGCCCGGCGGCGATAATGTCCAGCTCAACAAGGTGATCCTCCAGGCGCCCGGCGTCGCCCAGGACAGCTTCGGCCAACTCCACGTGCGCGGGGAGCACAACGGCCTTCAATACCGCCTCAATGGGGTGATCCTGCCGGAGGGCCTCAGCGTGTTCGGCCAGACCCTCAGTCCACGGCTGGCCGACAAGGTGCAGCTGATAACCGGGGCGCTGCCGGCGGAGTATGGCCTGCGCACAGCCGGGATTGTCGACATCACCACG
>JBDTKQ010000028.1:0-12600 GCA_039935235.1 Caulobacteraceae bacterium | reverse complement strand
CCGCCACGTGTTGAGCCGCACGGTGAAGGCAGGCGGCCCCTCGCCGTTCACCAGATCCGCGCCGTCGGGCAACACCACCCGGAAGGCGGTGGCGAAGCCGGCGGCGTCGATCAGTCGCTGAAGTCCCCGTCCGTGCACGGCCCCACTCCCTGCGCGAAGACTTTGTATAGCCGATTGCGCCCCCGCGAAAAGTCCCGTTCTTCGGCCGCCGTTTCTTAAGGGCCGCCCGCTCGTGTAGAAGTCCGCATGGCTCCCTCGCCCCAACGCGCCCTTGTGCTCTTCTCCGGCGGTCAGGATTCCACCGTCTGTCTGGCCTGGGCCCTGTCGCGATTTTCCCGGGTGGAGACGGTGGGGTTCGACTATGGCCAGCGTCACGCGGTCGAACTGGTCGCGCGGCCGAGGGTGCGCGAGGGGCTGGCCGCGATCGCTCCCGACTGGCGCGACCGCCTCGGCGACGACCGGCTCGTCGACCTGCGCGGGTTCGGGGCCCTGGGCGATACCGCGATGACCGCCGAGCGAGCGATCGAAACCACCGCGCGGGGACTGCCCTCGACCTTCGTTCCCGGGCGCAACCTCGTCTTCCTCACCTGCGCCGCCGCCCTCGCCGAGCGCCGCGATCTCCAGGTGCTTGTCGGCGGCATGTGCGAGACCGACTATTCGGGCTATCCCGATTGCCGCCGCTCCACCCTCGACGCCCTCGAGACGGCGCTGCGGCTGGGCATGGATCGGGCGGCGCCGATCCTCACCCCGCTGATGGCGATGACCAAGGCCCAGACCTGGGCGATGGCCAAGGCCCTCGGCGGCGAGGCGCTCGTGAGCCTGATCGTGGAGGAGACCCACACCTGTTACCTGGGCCGGCGCGCGCCGCGCCATCCGTGGGGCGCCGGTTGCGGCGCCTGCCCGGCGTGCGAATTGCGCGCGCGCGGCTGGAACCAATGGTGCGCCGCCGGGCGGCCGGCCGCGTGACCTTTTCGGTCAAGGAAATCTTCCTCACCCTTCAGGGCGAGGGCGGACAGGCGGGCCGCGCGGCGGTGTTCCTGCGTTTTTCCGGCTGCAATCTGTGGAGCGGCCGCGAGGCGGACCGGGCGGGGGCGGTCTGCGGGTTTTGCGACACGGACTTCGTGGGGACCGACGGGCCGGGCGGAGGGCGCTTCGCCACGCCCCGGGCTCTGGCGTGCGCCGTGGCCTCCGCGTGGACCGGCCCGGCGCGCGGGCGTCTGGTGGTGTGCACCGGCGGCGAGCCGCTGCTTCAGCTCAACCCGCCGCTCATCGCCGCCCTCCACGCGGAAGGCTTCGAGATCGCGGTGGAAACCAACGGCACCCTTCCCGCCCCGCCGGGGCTCGACTGGATCTGCGTCAGCCCCAAGGCCGACGCGCCCCTGGCGCAGCGGCGCGGGCAGGAGCTGAAGCTGGTTTTCCCCCAGGAAGGCGTCGACCCCGCCGCCTTTCTGGCGCTGGACTTCGAGCGGTTCTTCCTTCAGCCGATGGACGGCCCGGAGCGGGCGCGCGCGACCGCCCAGGCGGTCGCCTATTGCCTCGCCAATCCCCCCTGGCGCCTCAGCCTTCAGACCCACAAATACCTCGGAATCCCGTGACCCAAGCCCTGTTCGACATCACCAAGGCGGCCGCTTTCGACGCCGCCCATCGCCTGCCCGGCGGCCCCGCCGAGGGGCCCTATACGCGGCTGCACGGCCATTCGTTCCGCGTGGAGGCGACCTTGCGCGGCCTGGCCGCGGCGCCGGTGGGCTGGGTGGAGGATCTCGGACGGCTCGACGTCGCGCTCAAGGCCGCGGCGGGGGACCTCGACCACTCCTTGCTCAACGACCACGCCGGCCTCGAGAGCCCGACGCTCGAGGCCCTGTGCCTGTGGTTCGCCGCCCGCCTCGCACCGGTCTTCCCCACCCTCCGCCGCATCGCCGTCTCCCGCCCGACCGTGGGCGAACGGTGCGAGATGGACGTCGGCGCGGAGACATAGGTCCTCCCTCCTCATGAAGGGGAGGGTGGAAGTCTCAGGTCCCGGCGGCAGCCGAGGGGCGCTCGCGCATGGCGGCCAGCCAGCGGGTGAGGTGCGTCAGGTCGCCTGGAACCTCGAACCGCACCATCCGCGCGAAATCGATGGCGATGAACAGCAGGCCGTCGGCCAGGGTGATCCTCCCGGCGGCGATCCACGGGCTCTGCGCGAGGCGGCGGTCGAAGAACGTCAGCGCGCGCCCGGCGCTTTGGCGGCCGTTGGCGGCGACCTCGGGGATCTGCGTCTCAAGCGCCGCCAGAGCGGGGTGGGCATGGCGCACGGCCATCATCAGCGGCGTCGCCGCCATCATCTCCGCGCGGCGGGTCCACATTTCGATCGTGGCGGTTTCCCGCGCGTCCCGGCCGAACATGTTGGGTTCGGGATACACAGCCTCGAGGTAGCGGCAGATCGCCACCGATTCGGTGATCGTGCTCCCGTCGTCCAGGGTGAGGGCCGGCACGTTGGCGGCCCCGGCGCGGGCGAGATATTCGGGGGTCCTGTGCGCGCCGCCGAACAGGTCGACGTCGACCACCTCGATGTCGTCGATCGCCTTCTCGGCCATGAACCAGCGCACGCGGCGCGGATTGGGCGCGCGGCGGCTGTCGTAAAGAATCATGGTCTTCCCCGGGCGAGACGAGATCGCGGGCCACCTTCCGCCGCCGCCGCGATGCGCGCAAGCGGGCAACACATCGCGCCAATCGCGCGGGCGATGGAGCGCAGCGCGAAGAGGGGCTGGCGAGCGGCGTTGAATCGGATCAGACACGGCGGCGATGCGCGACGGCCCAAGGCTCGCGCGCGGCCCGCCGAACCGTGACTGGACCTCTCGTGAAGACAAGCCTCAAGGCCCTCGGCGCCGTCTGTGTGCTGGCGTTGGCGACACCCGCCGCGCTTTGGGCGCAGGACGAGCCGGCGGCCGTGCCCGATCTCGCCCCCGCGCCGGCCCTCGCCGCCCCGCTCCCGGCGCCCCTTCCGCCGCTGGCGCCGTTGAGCGCCGCCGACGGTCAGGCCATCGCCTTGGCGATCGCCGCGGGCGAGGACGCCGGGATCCCGGGGCCGGATCTGGCCGCGCCGCTCCAGGCCCTCGCCTCGGGCGACGAGGACGCGCGGCGGACGGCGTCGGACACCGTCGCCGCCGCGGCCATCGCCCTTGCCGCCGCCGAACACGGCATGCGCATCGACCCGCACGCGGCGGACGGCGACTGGCCCTCGCCGCCCCCCTACGATCCGGGGGCCGACTTCGCCGCCGCCCGCCTCGCCCACGCGGTTCCCGCTTGGGCGGACGCCCTCGCGCCGACCGATCCGGCCTATCTCGCCTTGGTCGCCGCGCGCAAGCGTTACGCCCAGGTGGTCGCCAATGGCGGCTGGGTGCGCATGGGCCCGTTCAAGCCCCAGAAGGTCCGGCCCAAGGTGACCCTTCTGGACGTCCACCTCGCCGACGAGGGCTATTCGGATATCGCCGATTTCCAGAGCGCCCACGGCCTTGCGCCCAACGGCGTGCTCACCCAGGCGACGCTCGACGCGCTCAATGTCCCCGCCGCGGTCCGCCTGGCGACCATCGACGCCAATCTTGAGCGCTGGCGCTGGTTCGAGCACCCCTTTCCCGCGGACCGGGTGGTGGCCGACATTCCCGCCGCCGAGGTCGACCTCTATTCCGAGGGCGCCCCGGTGATGCCGATGCGGGCGATCGTGGGCGACGCCAGGCACCACACCCCGATACTGGGCTCGCGCATCTCCAGCATCGTGTTCAATCCGCCGTGGGTGGTGCCGGCCTCCATCGCCAAGGCGGAGTCCTATCCCAGGGAACGGGCCAACCCCGGCTACTTCCGCCGCAACGGCTTCGCGGTGGTGAACGGCCAATTGATCCAGAAAGCGGGCCCCAAGGCGGCGCTCGGCTATGTCAAGTTCGACTTTCCCAACCGCTATGCGGTCTATCTCCACGACACGCCCGGCCGCTCCCTGTTCACCCGCGACGCCCGGGGGCTCAGCCACGGCTGCGTCCGCGTCCAAAAGCCGCGGGAGCTCGCCGCCGCTCTCCTCGCGCCCCAGAACCTCACCCTCGAGGACGTCAATGCGGCGATCGCCACGGGCGACACCAAACGGGTGCAACTGACGGTAAAGGCTCCGGTTTTCATCCTCTATCGCACGGCCGTGGCGCGGGCCGACGGAACCCTCGACTTCCGCCCCGACGTCTATGGCTGGGACGCCACGCTCGGCCGGGCCTTGAGCGCGAGGGGCGGTGACGCAAACTTTACCGGTCCCCTCGCTTCGCGTTAGGGTTGCGTTGAAACAATCGTGGTAGAGGCCAAGCCATGGCTTTCGCGCGCCGCGCCTTCCTGAAATCGAGCCTGGGCGCGATCGGCGCCGCGGGGGTCCTGGGCGCCGCTCCTCTGGCTCTCGCCTTCCCCGAACGCGACGTCCGCCGGCTGATGTTCGACAATCTGCATACCGGCGAGCAGCTCGCCGTCGCCTATTGGGAAGACGGGGCCTATGTCCCGCAGGCGTTGTGGGCGGTGAACAGGGTGCTGCGCGACCACCGGACCAACGAGGTCCACATCATCGCCCCTGGCCTGCTCGACCTGTTGACCGCCCTTTCGGGGACCCTCCAATCGCCGGCCGTCTATGAGGTGATTTCCGGCTACCGTTCGGCGTCGACCAACGCCATGCTCCATGCCGAGAGCGCCCAGGTGGCCACCGGCAGCCTGCACATGAAGGGCGAGGCGATCGACATCCGCATGCCCGGGCGCGCCTGCAGCCAGATCCGCGACGCCGCCCTCTACCTCTATCAGGGCGGTGTCGGCTATTACGGGACCAGCGACTTCGTCCACGTCGACGTCGGCCAGCCCAGGACGTGGAGCGGGGCTTAGGCGCCGGCGCCTTTTTGTTTGGGGCCATCGATCCGACAGTCTGGCCGGCCATTGCCCGTCGGGGGTCGAAGAATGTCCACCTCCGATTCCCGCGTCTCTCTCGATCCGGCCCTTACCGACCCTCCAGCTCCCTCAACAGCGCGTCCTGCCCATAGACCCTGGACAGAGCCTCGCCGATGGCGACGGTGGAGACCGCGACGGTGCGGTTGAGGGTCGGATCGTAGGCGAAGTCGCCGGCGATGGAGGGCAGGTTGCCGTCGAAGGCGTCGCCGACGATCTGGCCGCGGGCATTGACCACCGGCGAGCCGGAATTGCCGGCGACGATGTCGTTGGTGGTGACGAAGTCGAGCACCCTGGCCGGATCGACCGCCGCGCGCGCCGCCAGCCATCGCTCCGGCAAGGCGAAGGGCGGCGCGCCCGTGGCGCGGGCGTAGAGGCCGCCGAAGCTGGTGAACGGGGCGACCTTCACGCCGCCCTGCGTCCAGCCGGCGACCTTGCCGTAGCTGAGGCGCAGGGAAAAGGTGGCGTCGGGATAGAGGTCGGCCCCCTCCACCGCCACGCGGACCCGGGCGATGCGCTCGAGCGCGCGGTCGGACGGGCCGATCACCTCGTCCTCCCAGATTTCCCGCGCCGCCCGCGACAGGGGGTCGGTGCGAACGACATAGGCGATCAGCGGATCGTCGCTGGCGAGGATGGCCGGCATGCCGCCCAGCCACAGCGCGCGACGGACCGCCGGATCGGCGAGGCGGGTTTTGGCGACCAGCCGGGCGGCGAGGGCGGCGGGAGACTCCGATCCCAGAAACGCCAGGTCGGCGGTCGTCCCCGCGCCGAGGGCCTCGCGTGTCGCGCCGAGCCACAGGGTCAGATAGAGCCTCTCGAGCTCCGGATTGGTCGGCCGCTCGTCGAGCAGCGCCTTTTGCGTCATCGGCAGGCGCGAATCGGCGAACTCCGGCAACCGCCCGGAGGAGGCCCGCGCCCGCTCCGCCGCGCCGCGCACCAGAGTGCGCGCCCAGGCGAAAAGCGACGATCCGCCCCCCGCCCCGCTCTCGAGTTGGCGCCAGACGAGGTATTGGCCGGCCCAGGTCTTGCGGGTCCCGGCGATCTCGGCCCACGGATCGCCGATCCGGGCGGCGAGCTTGCGATCCACGGCCACCCGCGCCCGCAAGGCCCCCTCCTCCTTGCGCCGGGCGTCGAGAAAGGCCGGATCGGCCAGCGCGGCGCGACGCCCGAGGATCAACTTGAGCGTGTTTTCCTGCACGAAGATCGGATCTTGCGCCAACCGCGCCTGTTCGGGGCCGCCGCGGGCGAAGGCGATCAGCGCGTCGCGCACGGCGATGCGCTGGGCGATGTCGGCGGGGATGGCGATATCCCGCTCGCTTTCCAGTTGGGCGACGGTGAACGCCCGCTGCGTCGAACCGGGATTGCCGGCGACGAACACCGCCTCTCCCGCCCGGGGCGCGGCGGTCGACCACGTCAGCCATGCGGCGGGCCGGGCCGGCGCGCCGCCCTCGTAAAGGCGCAGCAGAGCGAAATCGAGGTCGAAGCGGGGAAAGGTGAAATTGTCGGGGTCGCCGCCGAAGAAGGCGGCGGCGTATTCCGGGGCGAAGGCCAGCCGGACATCGTCATAGACCCGATATTTGTAGACCTTGAACTGGCCGCCGCCGAAAAAGCCGATCACCTGGCAACGCAACGCCGGATCGCCCCGGCACACCTCCCGCTCGCCGCGTGAGATCACCTGTTCGCGGGCGGCGACGAAATCGGCCCCGAACTTGCCGGCCGAGGCGGCGAACACCGCCCCCGTGATGTCGGTGATTCCTTCCAGAATTTCCGCCTCCACCCCCGGGCACGTCCGCTCCTCGCGGCGGCCATCGACCACGAACCCGTCGCGAAGATAGTCCCGCCCGGCGCTCGACAGGTTTTCGGCGCAGGCCATGACGCAGTGATGGTTGGTCAGCACCAGTCCGGCGCGAGAGACCACCGCCCCCGAACAGCCGGTGGTCAGGCGCACCGAGGCGCCGCGAAGGTGATCGAGCCAGGGCTGTTCGAGGCGGACGCCAAGGCTCCGCTCGACGCGGCCCACCGGGACGTCGTCGAAGGTCCACATGCCTTCTTCGGCCGAGGCCGTCGCGGGGGCGAGAGCAAGGACCGCCGCGGCCGCGCGCCATGCGAGGGCTGTGGTCATCCTCGAAGGAATACCGCGAACCGCCGTCGCGGTTCAACGGCGGCCCTTGCCCGAGTCGCGGCCATGGCGGGGCCTTCCCTGCCGGCGGCGAGCCGCCAGGTGCATGGACGGCCGGACCTTCAGATGCCCGTCCGCGCCGCGCCGGCTTTCCCGCCACTCGCCGATCGCCCGGCTCCGCGAAGCCCGGGCACCGCCTTGGCGCATGTCTTCCGCCCCTTTTCGCCCCTCCCACCTCGCCGATTTGGGCGGAGCCGGGGGAGGGGGGACGACACGTGGGCTTGGCCGCTGTCCGCTCCCGGGCGTGAAGTCAGAGGCAGAGTTCGCCCCTATCGGACCTTGCCGGTGTCTGGGTCCAGGGCCGAATGGCCGCCTTCGCCTGGCGCGCGCAGGGTTTTTGACCAGAGCAGCAGATCGCCATCCTCGTCATCGTGGCGCGATCCGACCTTCGCGAAACCGTTGTATTCGAGGACCCGCTGCGAGGCGGGATTTTGAGTCGAGGTCTCGGCTCGCAGCGCCGTCACCGCGGCTCGCTGACGAACCTCAGCGCACATCAGCGCAACCGCTCTGGTCGCGTGGCCCAATCGGCGGCGGCTTGCTGCTATCCCGTAGCCGATCTCGCCTGAGCCCGAGATGTCGGGCGGCCCCCTGAACCCGCACAAGCCAACGACCTCCCCTTCATCCACAATGAGGAAGGACCCCAAGTGTCCCCCCGCCTCCAGGCGCGCCGAGACCGCACGAAGCCATTTCAGTATGCTTCGTTCCTCCACGCCACCTGGAGCTTCGTGCAGGCTATGCGCGGGCGACTCTTCGCCAAGAAGCCATGCGAAGTCATGATCGATGGCCGTGATCAGCTGTGTCATTCGCGGAGGATGCCAGCGGCGGGGGCGCTAGGTTACGGTTACGGTGCTCTTGAACACCCCGGTCCACTCGTAGCCGTTGGGGTTCCAGAAGATTTTGCCGTCCATCGGCTGACTGCGGCCGAGGGCGTCGATCGCGCGCGCCCAGATCTCGTGGGCGCCGGGCTTGAGGTTCTTCCGCGCTTTCCACTGGTACCAGGAATAGGGGCTGCCCGGCGCCTCGAACTCCGCCGGCTTCCAGCTCGCGCCCTTGTCGACCGACACCAGCACCGATTCGATCGGCGCCTTGCCATCGTTGTAGGCCACGCCACTGACGGTGATGGGCCCCGCTTTCAATTTCGCGCCCGGCAAGGGATAGAGGATATAGCTCATGAGCCGAATATCCCAGGTCGGCCGGCTGTTCTCCAGCGTGAACCTGAACGGCTCGCCCGGCTTCAGACGGGAGTGCGGCATCCGATACTCGGTCGCATGGTAGAAGTTCGGCGACTCGGCGGTCTCGAATCGCAGCGTCCGCAGCCATTTGATCTGCATGGTGCCGAAAAGGCCCGGCGTCACGAGGCGCACGGGCCCGCCGTGGATGCCGGGCAGCGGCTCGCCGTTGAGCCTCAGGGCGAGGATCCCTCGCTCCACGACGTCAGCCACGGGGATACTGTGCTCGAAGTCGGGCCTCTCAAGGCCCATCGGCAGGTCGTGACCTTCGGCGGTGATGTATTTCACCCGGGGATCGATCCGCACGTCATACGTCTCGAGGATGGCCTTCAGCGGGACGCCGGCGAAACGGACATTCGCCACGCCGCCCTGGTCCCAGGGCGTCCCCTTGATGTTGCCGTATTCGTTGCGGCCGTTGCCCGAGCACTGAAGGATCATCTCGTATTCGACCTGTTCCATCTTCGACAGGTCCCTGGCGTCGATGAGGAGTCGATCGGGCCGGATCAGTCCGGTCAGTTCGATCTGCCAGCCTGTCAGCGGCAGGGGCTCCATGGTCATCCCTTCCGGGAGATCCTGGATGTTGCGGACGAAGACGTACTCCTTGGGGGTGATGCGTTGCTCGCCGAGCATCGCGACCGGGGTCGACAGCACGAGCGGCGCCGCGCTCATCACTTCCAGCCGTGGATCGATCCCCTTGATCCAGTTTTCGCCCGCCTTCCGGGTCTTCTTTTCGCCCCCGGTCCGTGCCTTCCTGGCCTTTGCTTTCATGGTTTGTGCTCTCGTGGTTCGTGCTTCCTGGGTTCGCCCATCCTCCGTGACAGCCGGATGCGTTGGCCGCGCACGTTTTTACACGGCCTGGACCCATCGCGGACGTTCCGCTGACGTGACCGACGTGACCCCATTTCTCATCCAGCCATGGCGAGAGCCGCCGCGTTGTCTGTTCCGGTTGTTGATGGCTGGCAAGAGCCCGGTGCGCGTAGCCTCCACGTTGCGCCGTGTGCCGGGCGGTCTCTCCGGATAGGGCGTCACAAACTACCGATCAAGGCCAGTATCCGAAAGCGGATCGGCAAGCAGGCGTGGGACAGCGTCGAGATCGTAGTGACATGACGGCTCGGCCAGACTCGAGCGGCCTCCACATTCCCGTTCCGTTCGCCCTGGCGTTATTTGGCTGACAAATGTCGCACTGCTCTCTATAGCGACAAGACATAGCCTTCGTCAGGTCGCGACGTGCCGTCGAGCAGCGCCATCCAGGTCTCGCGCACCGCGATTTCACCTTGCCGCTCCACGACCTTGAGCCACGGCGCCGAAGCCGTGAGAAACACGCGCCAAGCCGCCGCATAGCGTTCGGCGAAGCCTTGCGGTCCCCAGTCCTTGTGCCGCTTCATGACACGGTCCGGCGCGAAAAACGGCGTCCGCGCCGGGCCTTTCGCTTGCGCCGGGCCCGCATCCCAATGCGTGCGACCGACCATGCAGTTGTAAACAAACGAGTCGCCGAGATGATCGGCCAGTCGATCGATGAGTCGTGCATCTCCCGCCATATCGACCAGCAGCGCCAACGCGTCGTTTGGCAGATCCTGCAACCGGTCATAGGCGACCACGCGGTGATAAAAACCAGTCCGCCGGACGAACGCCGCGTTCGACGCGGTCGTCAGGCCCACCACCTCGACGCCGCCGCGGTCATGCAGAAGCTTGGCGAGGCCGAGCGCCGTCTTCGAGGAGGCGCTCGACAGCATCACCCGCGAGGCTCCGAAGAAGGCATTCTCGCCAAGGAAATCATCGATCAGGAAGCCGGTGGTGAAAAGTGGCCGGAACAGCGCGATTTCATTTTCCTGATCGGGCCGGTAGGCCGGGTCGGCGGCGGCGCGCTCGTACTGATTATAGACCGGGGGCAGACCGGCCCGGTGCGCGGCGCCATCGACGAAGCCGCGCGCGTTGGCTTGGCTTGGCGTGACAATCAAATGGCTGGCCATCGGGAAGTATCCCCAGATGCGTTCGCCAACGGCGACCTCGGCGCACCGGGTCTCCGCCACGTCGGCGAACCCCCACACCGGCACGCGCCCGTCCGGTGCGGCGGCGGGAAAGAACTTCCAGTAGCCGAACTGCTCACCAATGGCCGCATAGGTGACATTGTTGGAGGTGAGCGCAAAGCGTGTCAGCCGAAGCAGGGCCTGGCCATCGCCAACAAAGGTTTCGGCCGGTGCGAAATGGGTTTCGCGCAGGGCGGTCTTGTGGACGAGAAAGTCCGTGGCGGCGGTCATGGCGAGTCTCCGTGGGATCGTTCTTACGCCGACCGCGTCGCCGGAGGCCAGTGCTGAGGCATGCGAAACCGCGGCGGGCGCGTAAGCGCGAAGCCTGTTTGCTTTGAGGCCCCTCTAAACTCACCGGCTGTGTCCTCCTGAGCTGGTATCGGCCAGAATGCTGCAACGCTGCCCCTCGCGGGTCCGCGTCCATTCGTTTCAGGGTCGATCTTTGCCCTTGGCTTTGCCTCCGAAAGCAGACCTTCGAAGGGATCGGCAGAACGTCCCAAAATCCCTCGTTTGCTGGATGCCCGACTGCGGACGCTGCGAACTTCCGCCGGGGCTGGTGATCGGCCTCAACCGAAAGGTGAAAGCGGATCGTGTTCGGGTAGCCCGTCGTTCAACGGCCGGCGCCACCAGCCAACGTCGTGCCATTTGCCGAACTTGAAGCCGACGTCTCGGTAGGTTCCGAGGTGTTCGAAGCCAAGCGTCTCGTGCAGGCCTACGCTCTTTTCGTTCGGGAACGCGATGCCGGCGCGACGAGTGGTATGGCTGGCTGGCTGCCCACTACGCGGCGCTGATCCGACAATTGAGGCCCGAGCTCGACAAGGCGGGGTGTCCAAGAAAGCTGGAAGCGCCAGGCGGTTCGCGGCCGCGCATTTCCGCTCTCGTGCGCGGCAAGTTCAACCTGTTTGGACCGGATCACTTGGCGATGATGCTGGCCAGGGCAGGGCGCCGCCATCTCCACCCGCCCCGCGCGCCGGCGTCGCCCGGAGCGTCTTGTCGCTGATCCCATGGCGCGCGCCACGACGCGCGCCATTTCTGAATTTGGTCAATGCGCCCTCAAGGCCCGCGCCCTTGAAACTTGACGTGCAACAACGTATGTTGCACCCTGTCGGCGTGACAGAGAAGCGCCGCCTTACTCACGACTTGGCCGCCATCAAGGCCGCGCTCGCGAGTCCGGGGACGTTAAACCGGACCAAAGTGTCAACTCGGGATGCTTCGGTGCTCGGGATGGATGCGGCGGCCGTGGTGGCGGTGATCCAGGCACTTCAATACCCGGCCGACTTCGACAAGAGCGCTACGGCTCACCACAACCCGCAACAGTGGCACGACAGTTACAAACCCGTGGTCGATCAACGCACGCTCTATCTGAAGTTCACAGTCGATGACGAAGGCAAGTTTCTGCTCACAAGCTTCAAGGAGGCTTGAAATGGTCGAGGAAAAGACGAGGCCCTGCCCCTCCTGCGACGGCGTCATGCGCCGTGGCGTGCAGGAGGAGACGGTTACCTTCCAAGGCGAGTCGCTGACCTACCTTCAGCCCGGCTGGCACTGTGAAAACGGTGACGACGGGGTTCTTGAAGGGCCAGACAACGACTATGCCGACGCGGCCCTGCACGAAGTCATGGCGCGAGCGAAGCACTCGCCGATTTCGCCGCTGATGGTTCGCGCCGCGCGGGAGGCTGTCGGCGTGTCCCAACGCCAGGCCGGCAAGGTGTTCGGCGGCGGCCCCACGGCGTTCTACAAATACGAGACGGCGAAGGCCGTCCCGTCCGAGGGGATGGCGAACCTGCTGCGTTTGGCGTTGGAGAGCCCTGGTCTTTTCAAGAAGCCGCCTCGTGGCACGTTCAACTGGCCATCGGCTCAGGACGCCCAACTCCTGCGCCGCGCCATCACCGACGATCGCCTCAACGCCATCGTGCGGCGCGTCTATCCTCAAACCGACGCCGCCTGAAGACTATCCGGTTCGAAGGCAGGGGAGGGCGGGTGATCCCGGCCGAAGGCGGAGGATCCTTTTTCACCCCGCCCCGCGCGCCGGCGTCGCCCGGAGCGTCTTGTCGCTGACCCCACAGGCGCGCGCCACGACGCGCACCGGCTCGTCGCCGGCAAGGCGGGCGCGGGCCTCGGTGATCGCGGGCCATTCATCTTCGGGGGCCGGCCAAGGCGGCGGCCGGCGGCGTTGCCGACCGCGATCCCATTCCGCCGCCTGTCCCGGGGTGACGCCATGGAACGGGCGGTT
>JBDTKQ010000027.1:0-3235 GCA_039935235.1 Caulobacteraceae bacterium | reverse complement strand
CCCTTATGGCCGGGTTGACAGCGACGGCGGGCGTGGCGACCTGGCGATCGGCCGGCTCCTCGGGGGGAGCGACGAAGGCCGGTGGGGCGGCGGAGGAGCCGGCATCGGCCTTGTAGATGGAGAGGCCCGCCGCGGGATCGGCCGCCGCCGGCTGCGCCGGAGCCGGCGTGCGGACATCGCGCAAGGGGGCGCCCACCGGCTCGGGCGCGCCGTCTGTCCCGCGCACCCCCCCACGATAGAGGTAAAAGACCCCTCCGGCGGCCACCGCGAGAAGCAACAGACTGACGATCAGGGTCACCGGCGCGGGACCGCCGCGGCGCGTTTCGCGCCGGTCGCCGCGACGATCCTCGAAGGCGAGTGGCGGCTCGGCGCCGTAGGAACCGCGATGGGGGTCAGTCATGGAAACTCCTCGAGGAAGCCCCGGTCTGGTCAGCGCCCCGGCGAATCACGAGGACCAGTCTAGCCGACCGGGGACGGCGGCCAACGCCGTCGCCGCATTTTGCCGTCGAACCGGTTCCCGTTTCCCTAACGGGCGCTCAGATCCACGGATCGAGATGGAAAAGCCGGCGGTGTTCCTCGATCGCATACCGGTCGGTCATGCCGGCGATATAGTCGCAAATCACCCGGGCCTTGCCGCTCTCGTCGAGATCGCGGAGACGGACGAACCAGTCGGTCTGGAGGGTTTCGGGTTCGGCCATGAACAGGGTGAACATTTCCGCGAGGATGCGTCGCGCCTGGCTGCGGGTCCGGTTCACCCGCCAATGCCGGTACATTCGCTCGTGCAGGAAGGCGCGCAAGCGCGCCAGATCCTCCAGCATCGGCGGGGAGAAGGCGACAAGCGGAGCGCCGAGCGCCCGCACCGACCCGGGGCTCGCCACCCTCGACCGCCGGGTCCGCTCACGGGTTTCGGCGAGGACATCGTCGACCATCACCCCGATCATCCGCCGCACCGCCTCGAGCCTGGTCAACCGTTCCGACAGATCCCGGTAGTCGCGCCTCACGCCGTCAAGCACCGGCCCGATCAGCGGCACGTCGAGAAGTTCGTCCAGGCGGAAGAGCCCCGCCTGCAATCCATCGTCCACATCGTGATTGTTGTAGGCGATGTCGTCGGCAAGGGCGGCGACCTGGGCCTCGGCCGACGCGAAGGTCCCCAGCCCAAGATCGAAAGCGCGGTCGAAATCGACCACCTCCCGCCACACCGGCCGGTCGAGCAGTCCGCTCACCGGTCCATTGTGCTTGACGATTCCCTCGAGGGTCTCCCACGTCAGATTGAGGCCGTTGAACCGTGGATACCGCCGCTCGAGATCGGTGAGCACCCGGAACGTCTGGACGTTGTGGTCGAAACCGCCGTAGGGCGCCATCCGGGCCTCCAGCTCGTCCTCGCCGGCGTGGCCGAACGGCGGGTGCCCAAGATCGTGGCCAAGGGCGATGGTCTCGGCCAAATCGCCGTCGAGACGCAAGGCGGCGGCCAGCGAGCGGGCGATCTGGGCCACTTCCAGGGAATGGGTGAGGCGGGTGCGGAAATGATCGCCCTCATGGGCGACGAAAACCTGGGTCTTTTCCTTGAGCCTCCGGAAGGCGGTCGCGTGGATGATCCGGTCGCGATCGCGGGCGAAGGCGGTGCGGGTCGCGCTCTCGGCCTCGGGATGGCGCCGGCCCCGGCTGGCGGCGGGATTTTCGGCGAACGGGGCTTTGTGATTGCCGTCCGGCTTGATCGCCATGGCCGCCCTGGAGACGATCGCCTCTTTGCGCGAGGCCGCCGCGCCCTCATATAGTCATTCCAAGGACCGCACACCCATGACCGCCGCCGACGTCACCCTCTCCGCCGCCGCCGCTCGCCGCCTTCACGCCATAGCGGGCGAGGAGGGCCGCCCGATGATGCTCCGTGTCGCGGTCGACGGCGGCGGCTGCTCGGGATTCCAATACCGGTTCGATCTGGTCGACGCGGTCGAAAGCGACGATATAAGGGTCGAGCGCGACGGAGCTTCGGCGGTGATCGACGTCGTCTCGCTCGCCCTGCTCAAGGGTTCGGTGATCGATTTCGCCGACGAGCTCGCCGCCGCCGAGTTCCGGGTAAAGAACCCCAACGCCAAGTCGAGCTGCGGCTGCGGCGTGAGCTTCTCCCTTTAGCCGCGGCCGCGCTTTGCGCATCGCCACGTGGAACGTCAACTCGGTCAACGCCCGGCTGGAAACCGTGCTCGGCTGGTTTCGCGAGGCCGCCCCCGACGTCGCATGCCTGCAAGAGATCAAGTGCGTCGACGAGAAATTTCCCGCCGAAGCCTTCGAGGGGCTGGGCTATAACGTCGCCGTTCACGGCCAGAAGGCCTACAACGGTGTCGCCCTCCTGTCGAAGACGCCGCTGGAGGACGTGCGCAAGGGTTTGCCGGGCGAGGAAGCCGATGATCACGCGCGCTATATCGAGGCGGTCGTTTCGGGTCCGCGCCCGATCCGGGTGGCGACCATCTACCTGCCCAACGGCAATCCGATCGGAACCGACAAGTTCGCCTACAAGCTTCGCTGGCTGGACCGTCTGAACCGCCGCGCGCGGGCCTTGCTGGCCTTCGAGGAGCCGTTCGTCCTGGCCGGCGACTTCAACGTCATCCCCGAGCCGGAGGACGCGGACAACCCGGCCTCATGGATGGGCGACGCCCTCTTCCAGCCGCAGAGCCGGGCCGCTTTCCGCGCGCTCAAATGGCTGGGGCTGACCGACGCCTATATGGCAGCCGACGGCGCCGCGGGCGGCTACACCTTCTGGGACTATCAGGCGGGGGCGTGGCAGCGGAACCACGGCATCCGCATCGACCATGCCCTCCTCTCCCCGCGGGCTGCCGACCGTCTCGCGGGAGTCACCATCCACCGCGACGTCCGGGCCCGCGAAAAGCCGTCGGACCACGTGCCTGTGGTGGTGGAGCTCAAAGACTGAGACTCAAAGGTCGGCGTAGACGTGCCGCTCGCCCTTCATGCCTGGGTGGGTGACGGCGCCCAGATGGGCGGGGCCGACGCCTCGAGCGAACTTCCACAGGGCGCCGGAGCCGTAGGCGGTCTCGCGCGGGGACCAGTGGCGCTTGCGGGCCTCGAGCTCGGTGGGATCGACCTCCAGCTCGATGGTGCCAGCGTCGGCGTCGATGGCGATGATGTCGCCGTTCTCGATCAATCCGATTGGGCCGCCCTCCTGGGCTTCCGGACCGACGTGGCCGACGCAAAGCCCGCGCGTGCCGCCGGAGAAGCGACCGTC
>JBDTKQ010000026.1:0-2892 GCA_039935235.1 Caulobacteraceae bacterium | reverse complement strand
GACGTCGGACCCGATATCGATGCGCAGCAGGCGTCGGCCGCGTTCGGCGAGGACCTCGAAATCGCCTCGCGCCTCGGCCGCCTCGACCACCCCGAAGGCGATCTTGCGCCCCGGAACCTCGATCGCGGGTCCCGCGCCGCCGGCGGTGATCTGCAGGAAGACCCCGCTGTTGGGGCCTCCTTTGTAAGCCTGGCCGGTGGAATGGAGGAAGCGGGGTCCAAAGCCGAGCACCGTCGCCGCCTTGCCGGCGCGGCCCAGGCGCTTGCGGATGGATTGGAGACGATCGGCGTGGCCGGGGTTCCGGTCGATATAGGCCAGAAGTGCGATGTAATCTCCCGCTCCCGCGCGCCGGAAATGGGCGCCCAGCCAGGCCTCGAGCGTGCGCGCCCCCGCCGCTGCGTCGAGGGCCCTGGCGTTGGCTGGGTCGGCGTAGATCGCGCAGCCCTCGCTCTCGAACACCGGAGCTTCCGGCGGCAGCGCGCCGCTTTTCTCATAGGCCTCGGTGAGCGCGCGGGTCTTGACCTTGCTGGCCTCGACGTCGGGCTGGTCGAAAGGATCGATGCCGATCACCGCCCCGGCGACGGCGACGGCGATCTCCCAGCGGAAGAACTCCTGGAACAGCATCTTTGGCGCGGAAAGGACGATGCGCACGACCGGCGCCCCGGCTTCCTCCAAGTCGCGGATCGCTTCGTCCTTGTCCGCCTCGTCGGCCCCGTCCAGACGCAGATAGACGAACAGACGATCGGCCCCGTAGTGGCCGGCGGGGCGCAGCGGCTCTCCGTCCACCGGAATCAGTCCCTTGCCGTGCTTGCCGGTGGATTCGGCGATGAGTTGTTCGAGCCAGGCGCCGATGTCGGCGATCCCCTTCGAGGCGATCAGGGTGACCTTGTCCCGTCCGGCCTTTGCCGCGACCCCCATCAGGGTCCCGAGCGCGAAACCCGGATTGGCCGTCGGCGGGGCGCTCGGCCCACAGGCGCGAACCATGGTCGCCGCGGTCTCGAAGATCCCGGCCACGTCCAGACCGAGCACCGCCGCCGGAACCATGCCGAAGTTGGAGAGCACGGAATATCGACCGCCGATGGCCGGATCGCCATGGAAGACGTGAGCGAAGCCGTCGCGCCGGGCGGTCTCCTCCAGCTTCGAGCCCGGGTCGGTGACGGCGACGAACCGCGAGCCGGCCCGGCCCTCCCCAAGCGCCGTTTCGGCCAGGGCGAAGAAATAGCGGTGGAGGATGTCAGGCTCAAGGGTCGAGCCGGACTTGCTGGAGACGATGAACAGGGTTCGGGCCGGGTCGATCGTCGCGGCGACGCGCGCCACCTGGGCGGGATCGGTCGAATCGAGGACCAACAGCTTCGGGTATCCTGGCGCCGGGGCAAAGGTGGCGGCCAGAACCTCCGGCCCGAGGCTCGAGCCGCCCATACCGAGCAACAGCGCGTGGGTGTAGCCCGCGGCCTTGACCTCCGCCGAGAGGCCCTCAAGAGCGGCGAGATCCACCGCCCCTCCGGCGGCGGCGGCCAGCCAGCCCAGCCATTTGCCTTCGTCGCCGCCGGTCCACAGGCTGGCGTCCTTCGCCCAAAGTCGCCGGGTCCAGCCTTCCGACGCCGCGTCGCCCAGCGCCGCGTTCCACGCCCCATCGAGATCGCCGCCGGCCTTCACCGATTGAACATTGAGCTTGCCGCCCAGAATGTGGACCCGCTTGGCGGCCACCGCGCCCAGCAAGGCGTCGAAAGCGTCCGAGAATTTCGCCACCCCGTCTTTCACCAGCCCGTTCGTGACCCCTCGCAGATCGAGTCCGAGCCGTTCGGTTTCCGCGAGCACTCCCTTGGCTTCGTCGATACCGGCGGTCAGGCTTTCGCTCACCCGGCCGTGGTCGCGAAAGGCGTCCATGGTCTTGGGCGGCATGGTGTTGACCGTGTCCCGGCCGATCAGGGTCTCGACATAGAGAACGTCGGAATAGGCCGGATCCTTTGTCCCGGTGGACGCCCACAACAGCCTCTGGGGCGACGCCCCGGCGGCGGCGAGCGCCTTCCATCGCGGCGTCTCCAGCATTTCGAGATAGTTCTGGTAGGCGAGCTTGGCGTTGGCGACGGCGACCTTGCCGCGCAAGGCCGCCAGCGCCGAGGCTTCCTCTCCCGTGGCGGTTTTCAGCCTCTCGTCGATCTTTTTGTCGATGACCCCGTCGATCCGGCTGACGAAGATGCTGGCGACGCCGTGGACCTTCGAGACATCCCCGCCGCGCGCCTTGCGGGCTTCGAGGCCGGCCATGTGCGCCTCGGCCACCGCCGCATAGGCCTCGATGCCGAAAAGCAAGGTGACGTTGACGTTGATACCCTCGCCGATCAGCGTCCGAATAGCGGGGACCCCGGGGTCGGTCCCCGGCACCTTGATCATCACATTGGGGCGGTCGACCCGGGCCCACAGCCGTCGGGCCTCAGCGACCGTGGCGTCGGTGTCCATGCCAAGATAGGGCGAGACCTCGAGGCTGACGTAGCCGTCCGCCCCGGCCAACCGGTCCCATTTGGGGCGGAAGATATCGGCGGCGTCCCGGATATCGGCGATGGCGAGGCCCTCGTAGAGATCGACGATCTCCGCGTCGCCCCGGTCGATCAGGCCCTTCAGCCGCGCGTCGTAGTCCGCGCCCTCGCCGATCGCCTTTTCGAAGATCGACGGATTGGAGGTCATGCCCGCGAGCCCGTCCTCCTCGATCAGTCGGGCGAGCTCGCCGTCGTCGAGGATTTTGCGATGGAGATAGTCCAGCCAAACCGCTTGGCCGGCGTCCCCCAGCCTGCGGAGCGCATTGTCCGGCCCGCGCCCGCTCATGATGCGGGCGTCCCGTCGAGCTGCGCACGTGCGGCGGCGTAGACCTTGTCCGCGGTGAAGCCGAACTCGTCG
>JBDTKQ010000025.1:0-11691 GCA_039935235.1 Caulobacteraceae bacterium | reverse complement strand
AGGCGCTTGGCCTGGGTCCCCTTTCCCGCCGCCGGCGGCCCGAACAGGATCAGATTCACAGGTCCCCTCCCCACTCGCCGGCGCGCCGGCCGCGTCAGCGCCGGGCGCCGCGCAGCTTCGATTTCTTGATCAGGCCTTCGTACTGGTGCGCCAGCAGGTAGGACTGGATTTGCGCCACCGTGTCCATGGTCACCGAGACGACGATCAGGATGGAGGTGCCGCCGAAAGCGTAGGAGCCGTTGGCCCCGGCGAGGAACTCAGGCAACAGGCAGACCATGGCGACATAGACCGCGCCGATCAGGGTCAGGCGGGTAAGAACGTAGTCGATGTACTCGGCGGTTCGTTTGCCGGGCCGGATCCCCGGCAGATTGCCGCCGTACTTGCGCAGGTTCTCGGCGGTGTCTTCGGGGTTGAACACCACCGAGGTGTAGAAGAAGCAGAAAAAGATGATGAGGGCCCCGTAGAGGACCATGAACAGCGGCTTGCCGTGGGTCATCTGACCCACCGCCTCGGGCAGCCATTGCGCCCACGGGGGAAGCTTGGCTGTCGACAGAAATCCAAGCGCCGTCGCCGGCAACAACAGCAGGGACGAGGCGAAGATCGGCGGAATGACCCCCGAGACGTTGATCTTCAGCGGCAGGAAGGAGTTTTCCCCACCCATCATCCGGTTGCCGACCTGGCGCTTGGGATAGACGATCAGCAGCCGCCGCTGCGCCCGCTCGATGAAGACGATGAACAGCACCACGGCCACCGCCAGGGCGAGATAGCCGAAGATCAGCGGCGTCTTGGAGGGATCGAGCCGGGCATCCTGCAGCAGATTCCACAGATCCACCGGCAAGCGGGCGACGATCCCGGCGAAGATGATCAGCGAAATGCCGTTGCCGACGCCGCGGCTGGTCATCTGCTCGCCCAGCCACATGAGGAACATGGTGCCGCCGGTCAGGGTGACCACGGTGGAGAGGATGAAGAAGATGCCCGGCGAGTCCACGATCCCGGGGCTTCCCGACAGGCCGACGCCGATGCCGAACGACTGGAATACCGCCAAAACCACGGTCAGATAACGGGTATACTGGTTGAGCTGCTTGCGGCCCGCCTCGCCGCCTTCCTTGCGCAGCTTGTCCCACGGCGGATAGGTGGTTTGCAGAAGCTGCACGATGATCGATGCCGAGATATACGGCATGACGTTGAGGGCGAAGATCGCCATCCGCGAGACAGCGCCCCCCGAGAACATGTTGAACATGCCCAATATGCCCTTCGACTGCCCCTCGAAGGCATGGGCGAAGGCCGCGGCGTTGATCCCCGGGATCGGGATGTAGGTCCCGATCCGGTAGATCACCATGGCGATCAGGGTGAACCAGATACGCTTGTGAAGCTCGGTCGCCTTTTGAAAGGCGCCGAAGTTCATATTGGCGGCAAGCTGTTCGGCGGCCGAAGCCATTCAATTCCCCAAAGCTCGAGCGGAAGTCCGTGCAGACAGGAAGCTAGAGGCCCGCTTGCGAGATCGCAACCGCGCCATACGCCCGTTTACGCCTCGGGCGCGGTGGGCGCAGGTTTGGTCAGCGTGAGCTTGCCGCCGGCCTTTTCCACCGCCGCTTTTGCCGAGGCCGACGCAGAGTGGACGGTGAGCTGAAGCTTCGAGGTCAATTCGCCCTTGCCGAGCAGGCGCACTCCGTCCTTCTGCCGGCGAAGCACGCCGGCCGCGACCAGGGCGGCGCCGTCGATCGGCTTTTTCGGATCGAGCTTGCCGGCGGCGATCGCCTGCTCGAGGCGCCAGAAGTTCACCTCGGCGAATTCCTTGGCGAAGGGATTGTTGAACCCCCGCTTGGGCATGCGCATGTGCAGCGGCATCTGGCCGCCCTCGAAGCCGGCGATGGCGACACCCGAGCGCGCCTTTTGGCCCTTGACCCCGCGGCCGGCGGTCTTGCCCTTGCCGGAGCCTGGGCCGCGTCCGACCCGCATGCGCGCCTTGGTCGATCCCGCGCGGGGGGACAACTCATTGAGTTTCGTCATTTAGCGCCTCTCCTTGGAGTTACACGCCGGGCGAGACCCGACTCGGCTGATTGAAGAAGAATCCGCGGATGACGCGGATTTCCGGGATAGCGAATCTCAGCCGACCACCTCGACCATGTGGGCGACCTTGGCGATCATGCCGCGGACCATGGGCGTGTCGTCCAGCACGGCGGTGCGGCCGATGCGGTTGAGGCCCAGGCCCACGAGGGTCGCGCGCTGATCGCTCTTGCGACGGATCGGACTGGCGGTCTGACGAACGGTGACTTTGCTCATGGCCTCTGTCCCTTAAGCTTCGGCGGTGTCGGCGAGGCCTTCGGACGCCCCGTCGGAGCGGCGGCCGACGATCTCGGTGACCTTCTTGCCCCGCTTGGCGGCGACCTGGCGCGGCGAGGCCTGGACCTTCAGGGCCTCGAAGGTGGCCCGGATCATGTTGTAGGGGTTCGATGAACCCACCGATTTGGCGACCACGTCCTGAACCCCGAGGGTCTCGAGGATGGCCCGCATCGGGCCGCCGGCGATGACGCCGGTGCCGGGAGGCGCGGCGCGCATCATGATCTTGCCCGCGCCCCAACGGCCCTGACCGTCGTGGTGCAGCGTCCGCGATTCGCGCAGAGGCACGCGGATCATGGTCTTCTTGGCTTCCTCGGTCGCCTTGCGGATCGCCTCGGGCACCTCGCGGGCCTTGCCGTGGCCGAAGCCGACGCGGCCCTTCTGGTCGCCGACCACCATCAGGGCGGCGAACGAGAAGCGCCGGCCACCCTTTACGGTCGCCGCGACGCGATTGATGTGCACCAGCTTCTCGACGATGTCGCCTTCGCCGCGCTCTTCGGGCTTGTTGCGGTCGCCGCGGCGTCGATCGCCGCCGCCGCGCTGTTGTTCGCCACGGGCCATGGTGTTCTCTTCTTCCCTAGAAATTCAGGCCGGCTTCGCGGGCCGCGTCGGCGAGCGCCTTGATCCGGCCGTGATAGATGTAGCCTCCGCGATCGAAGACCACGTCTTTGAGGCCCTTTTCGAGGGCCCGACGGGCAACGAGGGCGCCGACCTTGGCGGCCGCGTCCTTGTCCGTCCCCTTGGCGTCCTTGCCCCCCTCCAGCGACGAGGCGGCGGCGAGGGTCACGCCCTGGCGATCGTCGATGATCTGGGCGTAGATGTTCTTGGACGATCGGAACACCGACAGGCGCGGACGCCCGGCGCCCAGGCTTTTCAGGCGGCGGCGCACCCGGCGGGCGCGGTGCTTGCCGATATCGCGGGATGAAAGCGCCATGACCTATTTCTTCTTGCCTTCCTTGCGCCGGACGTTCTCGCCGGCGTAGCGCACGCCCTTGCCCTTGTAGGGCTCCGGCGGGCGGAACTTGCGGATGCGCGCGGCCGTCTCGCCGACGAGCTGCTTGTCGATGCCGGCGATCCTGATTTCCACCGGCCGGGGCACGGCGAAGCTGATCCCCGCGGGAGGCGGGACATCCACCTCGTGGGAGAAGCCCAGTTGCATGACCAGGGCAGGTCCCTTCATCGCGGCGCGATAGCCGACGCCGACCAGTTCAAGGGTCTGCTCGTAACCAGCGGTGACCCCGACGACCATGTTGTTCACCAGGGTGCGCGAGAGGCCCCACATGGCCCGGGCGCGGGTCGACGCATCGCGGGGCGCGAACGAGAGATCGGACCCCTCGCGGCTGATGACGATCTCGTCGCTCACCGTCCAGGCGAGTTGACCCTTGGGTCCCTTCACCGAGACGGTCTGGCCCTCGACCTCGATGGTGACACCGGCGGGAATGGAAATGGGCTGCTTGCCGATCCGCGACATATCAATACACCCGGCAGAGGACTTCGCCGCCGACATTGGCGTCACGCGCGGCGGTGTCCGACATGACGCCCTTGGGCGTCGAGAGGATGGAGATGCCCAGGCCGTTCTTCACCGGCTTGAGATCCCCGATCGAGGAATAGACCCGGCGCCCGGGCGTCGACACCCGGCTGATCTCGGCGATCACCGGCTCGCCGTCGAAATACTTCAATTCGACCTCGAACTGCGGAAAGGCGCCGGCCTGCTGAACCAGAGTGAAGCCGCGGATATAGCCTTCCGACTGCAATACCCCGAGCACGCGCTCGCGCATCCGTGAGGCCGGGGTGAGCACCTTGGAGCGCTTGCGCATGGCGGCGTTGCGAATGCGGGCGATCATGTCGCCGATGGGATCGTTGACCATTGCCTGATCCTCCTACCAGCTCGACTTCACGAGGCCGGGGATCTGCCCGGCGGACCCCAGCTCGCGCAGCGCGATGCGGCTCATCTTGAGCTTGCGGTAGAAGGCTCGCGGGCGGCCGGTGACGAGGCAGCGGTTGCGAATGCGACTGGGCGCGGAATTGCGCGGCAGCGCGGCCAGCTTGAGGCGCGCGTCGAAACGCTCCTCCAGCGACAGGCTCTCGTTCTCGGCGGTGTCCTTCAGCGCTTTGCGCTTGGCGGCGAACTGTTTCACCAGCTTGCGGACCATTTCATTACGGTTGACGGCGCTCTTTTTGGCCATGGCTGTTTCTTTCTGTCCCGTCTGGATCAGGCGTTGAACGGGAATTGGAATTCTTTGAGCAAGGCGCGGGCCTCGTCGTCGGTTTTGGCGGTCGTGCAGACGATAATGTCCATCCCCCACACCTGATCGATCTCGTCGTAGTTGATCTCCGGGAACACCAGATGCTCGCGAAGGCCCATGGCGTAGTTGCCCCGGCCGTCGAAGCTGGTCGGCTTGAGCCCGCGGAAATCCTTCACCCGCGGCAGGGCGATGGTGATCAGCCGGTCGAGGAACTCGTACATCCGGTCCTTGCGAAGGGTGACCTTGGCCCCGATGACCATGCCCTCGCGCAGTTTGAAGCCGGCGATCGAGGTCCGCGCCTTGGTCGGCAGAGGCTTTTGGCCGGTGATCGCGGCGAGGTCCTTCATCGCCGAGGCGGTCTTCTTCGAATCGGCCACGGCTTCGCCGATCCCCATGTTGACGACGATCTTGTCCAGCTTCGGGATCTGCATTTCGTTGGAATAGCCGAACTGATCCTTCAGCACCTTGCGGATGCGCTGACGATATTCGGACTTCATCCGCGGCTCATAAGCGGTATCAACCATTGATCACCTCGCCAGTGGTCTTGGCCACCCGCACCTTCTTGTCGCCGTCGATGCGGAATCCGACCCGCGTGGGCTTGCCGTTGGCATCGGCGATGGCGACGTTGGAGACGTGCACGCTGGCTTCCTTGGTCTTGACGCCCCCTTGCGGGTCGGCTTGGGTGGGCTTCACGTGGCGTTTGACCAGATTGAGCCCGGAGACGAACACCCGGCTCTCCTTGGGCAGCACCTTGCTGACCTGGCCGCTGCGCCCCTTGTCCTTTCCGGCGAGCAGCACGACACGATCGCCCTTCTTGATCTTCGCCGCCATCACAGCACCTCCGGCGCCAGGGAAATGATCTTCATATGGCCCTTGGCCCGCAGTTCGCGCGGCACCGGTCCGAAGATCCGCGTTCCGATCGGCTCGGACTGTTTGTTGACGATGACCGCGGCGCTCTTGTCGAAGCGGATCACCGAACCGTCCTTGCGCTTGATCGCCGCGGCGGTGCGCACCACGATCGCCTGGAGCACGTCGCCCTTCTTCACCCGGCCGCGCGGGATCGCTTCCTTGACCGACACCACGATCCTGTCGCCGACGCCGGCGTAGCGCCGACCGGCGCCGCCGAGCACCTTAATGCACATGACTCGGCGGGCCCCGGAGTTGTCGGCGACCTCCAGATTGGTCTGCATCTGGATCATGCGGCCACCCCTTCGGCGCCGGCCGCCTTGGGCAGAACTTCCCAGGTCTTCAGCTTGGACCTGGGCGCGCACTCGACGATCCGGGCGAACTCGCCGGATTTGTAGGCGTTGGCCTCGTCATGAGCGTGGTAGCGTTTGGACCGGCGCACGGTCTTTTTGAGCAGGGGGTGAAGGAAGGTCCGCTCGACCTTCACAACCACGGTCTTGTCGCCCTTGTCGGAGACGACGAGCCCTTCGAGAATTCGCTTTGGCATCTTCTTGTTCTTTCCTCAGGCCGCCGCGGCCTTGGCGCGCAGCTGGGTCTTGATGCGCGCGATATCGCGGCGCACGACCTCCACGCGATGGGTCTTCTCGAGCTGGCCGGTCGCCGCCTGGAAACGCAGGTTGAACTGCTCTTTCTTCAGGGACAGGAGTTGCTCGGTGAGCTGATCGGCGGTCAGGCGCCGCACTTCTTCGATCTTCATCACACCGCCTCCACGGCGGCGGCGCCCAGTCGGGTGACGACCCGTGTGCGGATCGGCAGCTTGGCGGCGCCCAGGCGCAGCGCCTCGCGGGCGACGTCGTCGGGAACCCCGTCGACCTCGAACATGATCCGCCCCGGCGCCACCCGCGCGGCCCAGTACTCCACCGCCCCCTTGCCCTTGCCCATGCGCACCTCGGCCGGCTTGTCGCTGACCGGGACGTCGGGAAAGATGCGGATCCAAACCCGGCCCTGCCGCTTCATCTGGCGCGTGATCGCCCGGCGGGCGGCCTCGATCTGGCGGGCGGTAATCCGCTCGGGCTGGGCCGCCTTCAGGCCGTGGGAGCCGAAGTTCAGGGCGGTGCCGCCCTTGGCGAGACCATGGATCTTGCCCTTGAACTGCTTGCGGTACTTGGTCTTCTTCGGTGACAACATGATCGTGAACCCCTAAGCCGCCGGCGCGTCGCGGCGGTCGCGGCGCGGGCTCCGGTCAGGACGGTCGCCACGGCCTTCGCGCCCGCCACCCTCGCCAGCCGGCCCGGACTCGCTGGCCAGACGTTTATCCAGGGCCATCGGATCGTGTTCGAGCACCTCGCCTTTGAAAATCCAGGTCTTGACCCCGATGATGCCGTAGGTCGTTTTGGCCTCGGCGAAACCGTAGTCGATGTCGGCGCGCAGGGTGTGACGGGGGACCCTGCCCTCGTGGTAGGACTCGGCGCGGGCGATCTCGGCCCCGCCGAGGCGTCCGGCGACCTCGATCCGCACGCCCTTGGCGCCCAGGCGCATGGCCGATTGCATCGAGCGTTTCATCGCCCGGCGAAAGGCGATCCGGCGTTCGAGCTGCTGGGCGATGTTCTCGGCGACGAGCTGGGCGTCGGTTTCCGGCTTGCGGATCTCGACGATGTTCAGGTGAACCTCGCCCTCGGTCATCTCGGAAAGGTCCTTGCGGAGTTTCTCGATGTCGGCGCCCTTCTTGCCGATGATCACGCCGGGGCGGGCCGCGTAGATCGTCACCCGGCATTTCTTGTGGGGGCGCTCGATCATGATCCGCGACACGCCGGCTTGATTGAGGCGCTTCTTGAGCTCGCGGCGAACCTTCAGGTCGTCATGAAGAAGGCGAGCGTATTCCTCGCCGCTGGCGAACCATCGGCTGTCCCAGGTGCGGTTGATGCCCAGGCGAAGGCCGATCGGATTGACTTTGTGACCCATCAGACGGCCTCACCCTGCTCGCGAACCACGATGGTGATCTCGGAAAACGGCTTCTCGATCCGCGACGAGCGGCCCCGGGCGCGGGCGGAAAAACGCTTCATCACCAGATTCTTGCCGACGAACGCCTCGGCGACGACGAGATTGTCGATATCGAGGCTGTGATTGTTCTCGGCGTTGGAGATCGCCGAATAGAGGGCCTTGCGCACGTCGATGGCGATCCGCTTGGGACTGAACTCCAGCTCGCTCAGCGCGCGTTGAACCTTCAGACCCCGGATGGATTGGGCGACGACATTAAGCTTGCGGGCGCCGGTGCGCAGCGAGCGGACCTTGCTCATCGCTTCGGCGGGGTTGAGCCGCCGGTCTTTGGCTTTCTTGCTCATGCTACTTTCTCTTCGCCTTCTTGTCCGCCGCGTGGCCGGGGAAGTAGCGGGTGGGAGCGAATTCTCCCAGTTTCATGCCGACCATGTCCTCGCCAACCAGAACCGGCACATGCTTGTGGCCATTGTGGACGGCGAAGGTCAGGCCGACGAACTGCGGCATGATCGTCGAGCGACGCGACCAGGTCTTGATCACGTCCTTGCGCCCCGATCCCTGAACGACATCCGCCTTCTTCAGCAGATAGCCGTCCACGAAGGGGCCTTTCCAAACCGAACGGGTCATCGCTTAGCGGGCTTTCTTCAGGTGACGCGAGCGGATGATGAACTTGTCCGTCGCCTTGTTGCTGCGGGTCTTGCGGCCCTTCGTCGGCTTGCCCCACGGCGTGACCGGGTGGCGGCCGCCGGACGTGCGGCCCTCGCCGCCGCCGTGCGGGTGATCGATCGGGTTCATGGCCACGCCGCGCACGTGCGGCCGGCGCCCCTTGTGGCGGACCCGCCCGGCCTTGCCGAGGACCTCGTTCATGTGATCCTGGTTGGACACCGCGCCGACCGTGGCCATGCAGGTGTCCTGGACCATCCGCAATTCGCCGGAGTTGAGGCGGATCTGGGCATAGCCGGCGTCGCGTCCGACGAGCTGGGCATAGGCCCCGGCCGAGCGGGCGATCTGACCGCCCTTCATCGGTTTGAGTTCGACATTGTGAATGATCGTACCGATCGGCATGGCCCGAAGCGGCGAGGCGTTCCCCGGCTTCACATCGACCTTTTCGGCGGCGAGAACCTCGTCGCCCGCCTTGAGTCGCTGCGGCGCGAGGATATAGGCCAGCGCGCCGTCGGCGTATTTGATGAGGGCGATGAAGGCCGTGCGGTTGGGATCGTACTCGAGCCGCTCGACGGTGGCGGCCACGCCCCACTTGCGGCGCTTGAAATCGACGATGCGGTAGAGACGCTTGGCCCCGCCGCCGCGGAACCGCACGGCGATGCGTCCGCCGCCACCCCGGCCGCCGGACTTGGTCAAGCCCTCGACCAGGCTCTTTTCCGGTCGGCCCTTGTGGAGTTCCGAGCGATCGACGAGCACCAGTCCGCGGCGGGAGGGCGACGTCGGATTGAAATGTTTCAGAGCCATGAGCGTCTAGAGCCCCGTGGTGATGTCGATGGATTGGCCCTCTTGAAGGGTCACGATGGCCTTCTTGAGGTCCGAACGGCGCCCCGGACGGCCGCGGAAGCGTTTGGTCTTGCCCTTCTGGATCAAGGTGTTGACCTTGGTCACCTTGACCTTGAACAACTCCTCCACGGCGGCGGCGATCTCGTCCTTGGTCGAGGTCATGGCCACGCGGAAGACCACCTTGTTCTGCTCGGAGAGCACGGTGGCCTTTTCGGTGATCATCGGCGCCAGGATGGTGTCGTAGTGGCGGGCGGCGGCGGCCATGTCAGGCGGCGTCCTTCTCTTGGAAGCGCGCGGAGATGGCATCCACCGCGGCGCGCGTGAGAACCAGGGTGTGGCGACGAAGGACGTCGTAGACGTTGAGGCCCGCGTTGGGCAGCACATCGACATTGGGAATGTTGCGCGCGGCGAGGCGGAAGTTGGCGTCGACGTCCGGCCCGGCGATGATCAGGGCGTTGGACAGGCCCATGCGCGCGAAATGCCCGCGAAGGGTCGCGGTTTTCGCTTCATCGAGCGTGGCGTTGTCGATCACCACCAAGCTGCCCGCCTGAACCTTCGACGAAAGCGCGTGACGCAGGGCCATGGCCCGGACCTTCTTGGGCAGATCGAAGGCGTGGCTGCGGACCACCGGCCCGTGGGCCTTGGCCCCGCCGACGAACTGGGCCGCCCGGCGGGAGCCGTGACGGGCGCCGCCGGTGCCTTTTTGCTTGTACATCTTCTTGCCGGTGCGCGAGACTTCGTTGCGCACCTGGATCTTGTGGGTGCCCGCGCGCCGCTTGGCGAGCTGCCAGGTGACGCAACGCTGGAGGATATCGCCGCGGATCTCGGTGATGCCGAAGATGTCGTCGGAAAGTTCGAGCGGGGCGCCCTTTTCCCCGTCCAGGCTCGTCACATCGATCTTCATTGCTCTTCTCCCCCGCTCGAGGTCTCGGTCGTCGGCTCGGCGGCAACCGGAGTTGCGGTCGCTCCCGCCTTCGTCCCCTTCAAGGCGCCGGGCCTAGGGGCGTCGGGGTGGGGGGCGACCTTCACCGCGTCGCGGATCCTCACGAACGTGCCTTCCGTGCCCGGGACCGCGCCCTTGATCAGGATCAGGCCGCGCTCGGCGTCCACGCGAAACACCGTGAGATTGAGGGTGGTGACGTTTTCCTGGCCCATGTGGCCGGCCATCTTCTTGCCCTTGAACACCTTGCCGGGATCCTGGCGCTGGCCGGTCGAGCCGTGGGCGCGGTGCGATACCGAGACCCCGTGGGTGGCGCGCATGCCGCCGAAGTTCCACCGCTTGATCGCCCCGGCGAAGCCCTTGCCGACGGTCATGCCCGCCACGTCGACCTTCTGGCCGGCGAGGAAGTGAGCCGCCGAAAGCTCGGCCCCGACCTCGATCAGATTTTCCTCGGAAACCCGGAACTCGGCGAGGCAGCGCTTGGGCTCGACCAGAGCCTTGGCGAAATGACCGCGCATCGCTTGCGAGGTGTTCTTGGCCTTCTTGGCGCCGGCGCCAAGCTGAAGGGCGACATAGCCATCCCGCTCCTTGGTGCGCTGGCCGGTGACCTGACAGCCCTCGAGACTGAGCACGGTCACCGGCACATGGGTCCCCGCCTCGTCGAAGAGGCGGGTCATTCCCAGTTTCTTGGCGATCACGCCGGTTCGCATCGGCCGCCCCCTAAAGCTTGATCTCGACATCCACGCCGGCCGACAGATCGAGCTTCATCAGCGCGTCCACGGTTTGCGGGGTGGGGTCGACGATGTCGAGCACGCGTTTGTGCGTGCGGATTTCAAACTGCTCGCGCGACTTCTTGTCGATGTGCGGCGAGCGGTTGACGGTGAAGCGCTCGATCAGGGTGGGGAGCGGAATGGGTCCCCTTACCGTCGCGCCCGTGCGTTTGGCCGTGTTGACGATCTCGCGGGTGGAATGATCCAGCACGCGGTGATCGAAGGCCTTGAGGCGGATGCGGATATTCTGCCGATCCATAGTGCTCTTACATTCCCTTCAGGCTGAAGAGCCCGCGTGCGCCAGACCATTTCAAAGACCGACTTCAGGAGAGCCAAAAGACTGCCCCCCGTACACGCAAGCCCGCAAAAACGAATGGCCCCGAGCGGAAGACCGCGGGGCCCATGACCGGAGCCGGACGGCGCGTCTCGCCATCCAGAACCCCAGGTTCGTCCTGCGAACCGCGTCTGCCCCGCCAAAAACGCGAGACACAGCCGGCTCAACGAAGAGTGGGGTTCCTAGAGGCCCAGCCCCTTGCCGTCAAGACCTTCGCCGTCGACAGTGTGGCTCTCGAACCCCGCGGCGGCCGCGCTCTCGGTCTTTAGACGGATTGGATGACTTTGGCGCGGCGCAAGGGTGTGGACGGCGTTCGAATGAAAGGCCGCGACGCCGTCGCCCTGGCGGCCTCGGTCGTCTTCCACCTGACGGTGCTCGGCCTCCTTGCACGCGAGGTGCAGCCGACCTTCACCTATCCGCCGCCCGCCGCCGCGCCGCTTGACGTCGAGATCGTGACCCTGCCACGGACGCCGGTGGAGATCGTCCCGCCGCCGAAGATCGAGCCGGCGCCAAAGCCGAAACCCCAGCCCGCGCCCCCGGCGCCGAAACCGCCGGAACCGCCGATTACGCGGCCGACACCGCAGCCGGCCAAGGTCCAGCCCACCGCGCCCGCCCCCCTGCCCGGGCCCCCCAAACTCCTGCCGACGCCGCCCG
>JBDTKQ010000024.1:0-2571 GCA_039935235.1 Caulobacteraceae bacterium | reverse complement strand
GACGTTGACCAGTTTTTGTTTCGGCCGGTCGACCCGCCCGGCGGGCGCCCCGGACGCCGTTTTCTCCCCCGCGAGGGTCACGTCCGCGACGCCGATCCCCGCGCCCTGGCGATGGCCGCGTCCACCGCGTCCATGTCCTCGCCATAGACGATCTGGTCGCCGATGACGAAGGCGGGGGTCCCGCCAAGGGCCAGCTTGGTGAAAAGGCTGGTGGTGTCGGCGATCTGGCGGTTGGCGCGGCCGGTTTCGGCGACGTTTTGGGGGCGACCGCCGGCCCGACGCTCGGCCTTGTCGATCGCGTCGTCGTCGAGGGCCGGGGTTCCCATCACCCTTGCGTAGTAGCCGAGATAGTCGCCTCCGGCGGCCTTCACCGACATGGCGGCGCGGGCGGCGTGCTCCGAGGTGGGACCGAAGATCGGCATTTCCTTGAACACGAAGCGCACGTCCGGGTTGGCGCGGATCAGCGCCAGGACCCTGGGCGCGGCATTGGCGCAATGGGGGCAACGGTAGTCGTAGAACTCCGTGACGGTGATCTTGCCCGCCGGGTTGGCCACGAAGTCGCGGGGATCGCGCTCCACCGCCGCGCGCAGGCGGGGGAGGTCGGCGAGGGCGCGGCGCTGTTCTCCGGCCTCGTCGGCGACGAGTTTGGCCTGGAGGCGCTCCTGCGCCTGCTGGATCACCTCGGGGTGAGCGAGGAGATAGGCGTGGACCCGCGAATCGAAGGCGGCGTCGCCGGCCGAGGCGCGCTGGCAACCGGCCATCGCCAAAACCACGGCGACGCCCGCCAGCAGCGGCGCCAGGCGCCTCATCCGTTCACGCCCAGAGCCTTGAGCTGGGCCGCGGTGGGGTGCGAGGCCAGGATGATGTCGGTGGCGCGGCGCCATTGCGGGGTGTCCTTCTTGAGGAATTCACGGGCGTGGACGGCGAAGGTGCGGGCCTCGAGCATCTGGCCGAGATGGAAGTTCTGCTCGGCGGCGGCGAGCCTCGCCATACCCGCATCGCCCTTGCTGTCATAGGCCTCCGACAGCAGGCGCCAGCCGAGGGGATCCTCCGGCTCCTGGGCGAGGGCGCGGCGGATATGGCCGATCGCCTCGTCCAGCCGCTTGGGATCGTTCTCGGCGATCAGGGTCTGGGCGAGATTGATGCGCAGGAGGGGGGCGTCCGGCGCGAGAGCCACGGACCGGGCGTGGGGCGCCTCGGCCTCCTTCGGCCGCCCCGCCTCGAAGAGGACCTGGCCCTTCAACTCCCAAAGGTAGGGGTCCGTCGGCCGCTCGGCGATCAAAGCGTCGATGGCGCCGATCGCCTTGTCGGTCTCGGTTTCCTTGTAGAGGGCGATGGCCCGGGCGTAGCGCGCGGGAAAGGAGGTGTCGGTCTGCGGGTATTCGACGAGGGTCTGGCCGGGGCCGTTGAGGAAGGCTTCGAGCTTGGCGCGCATGATCGCGTGTTCGGCGAGGGCCGCGGGGGTGTCGGTGACCGCGACGTGCGGCTGGTGCTCGACCCTCACCGCGAGGGCCTCGATCCGGTCGTCGGTGAGCGGGTGATCGCGAAAGAAGGGGAACTTCTTCTCGTCGTCGAACACCTCCTGATAGCGGAAGTTGTTGAAGAACTCCACGAGGCCGCGGCCCGAGACCCCCGCCTTCTCGAGATAGGTCACCGCCGCCTGGTCGGCGGCCTGCTCCTGGATGCGCGAGTAGCCGAGGGCCGTAATCTCGGCGAAATAGCCGGAGGAATAGATGAGGCTGGCCGCCGCGCCGGGCGAGCCCGCCGCCGCCGCGAGGATGCCCAGGCCCAGGCCGACGAGGAATGTGCCCAGCGCCGCGCGGCCCTGCGCGCCGGATCTGGCGATGTGACCGCCGGCGATGTGGCCGGTCTCGTGGGCCATCACCCCCATCAGCTGATTGGGAGTCTTGGTCTCGATGATCAGACCGGTGTTGAGAAAAAGCTGTTCCCCGCCGGCGGCGAAGGCGTTGAGTTCGTTGTCGGCGATGATGTGGATCTGAACGCTTTTCGGGTTGAGCCCGGCGGCGGCGAAGATCGGGTCGGCCTCATGATGGAGTATCGCCTCGATCTCGGTGTCGCGGATGATCGACGGCGCGCCCGTCGCCTGGGCGAAGGCGGGAGCGGCCGGCGCGGCGATAAGCCCGGCGAGGGCGACGACGGTGAGAAACGGGCCGGCGACGCGCAGGGGCGAGGGGGGGCTCAAAAGGTCGACCTCCCGAGGTTTGCCCCCTCGCGCCGCCCCCGCACCCTTAGGCCCTCACGCGCCGCGGCGCCACCACCCCCGGCGCGGCGCCGCGGGCGGGGCGGAAATCTCCGCCGGATCAGGCCCCCGCTCGACCGCGACCGGCGCGGCCGCCTCGACGACGGCCAAGGCGCGTTGCGGGTCCGCGACCGGTCGGGCCGCGGGCAGGGCGGTCGGTACGGCGACGGTCTGGACGGCGGGCGCCGCGACCGCCTCGGGGGGATCGGGCCGCTCGGGCGCCTCCGAGGTCGCCTGAGCGACCGGCGCCGGGACGGCTTCGGCGTCGGCGTCAGCGCTCCGCGCGGCCCCGCCGCGTCCCCGGCCGCGCG
>JBDTKQ010000023.1:0-10743 GCA_039935235.1 Caulobacteraceae bacterium | reverse complement strand
CGGTTGCGGTGCCACCCGGCTGGTTCCCTCCCGCTCACTTCCAGATCGGTCACCCTCAAAACCACGTGACCCAAGGCTTCGATCTTCCTCCACCCGCTCCCTTCCCCGGGAAGTCGCGCCTCGTCAGGCTGAGAGGGGAGCCGTTTCGCGGCGACCGCGCAGCGCGGCGCCGAGGCCGCCGACCCCCAGGAGCATCAACACCCACGCCGCCGGCTCCGGAACCGCGGCGGTGGGGACGTTGGCGCTGATGGTCACCGGGCCGAAGATGGTCGCGCCCTTGGTGATGCCGACATTGTTCTGGCCGCACACGGCCACGCCCGTGCACGTGGTGCTGGTGAAGGCGAAGCTGAACCCGGTTCCGGGGACGAAATTGCCGAACTGGACCAGCGGTATGAGGTGGTTGCCGCTCGGCGTGCCGAAGAGGTCCAGGCTCATGAAGGTGCTGGGGTCGAGGCCGGTGTAGAAGAACTGGTTGAGGTTGCCAGGGTTGGACTGGGCCCGCGGCGCGTTCGGCCCGCCGGTCGGGGTATCGTTTCCGTCGTACTGGGTGACGAACGCGTAGGTTCCCGAGGAATAGCCCGCCGAGCCGCCCGTGATCGCGCCGGAGAGGATGAACACCGAGCTGGTCCCGTCGAACGTGCCGGCGCCCTGGCCGATGGTGAAGGTGCCGATCCCGGAGCCGGGGAAGGTCTCGCCCATGCCGTAGAGAGTGAAAGTTTCGGCGCTTTGGCCGAGATCGACATTGGCGGCGTTGGCGGCGCCGGCCAGAGAGAGGACGGCGACCGCCGCGGCGGCGGCGAGGTTGGTGGAGCGCATGGGGCTGTTCCTGTGGTCAAGGCCGGGTGAGGGAAAATCGATGGCGAAATTTGGTAGACTGACGGCGAAATCAAGTCAAATGGCCGCGCGCCTCACCGCGGCCCTTTTGCACCCGGCGCCGGTCTCCATCGTTCGGGAGGGTGGCGGGCGGCGGCGGCATGGGCGATACACGCGCCGATGACGATCGCCTCCTTCCCCGTCGCCCCCGATACGCGCGCCCTCGAACGCGGTCGCGTCCTCGCCCCGCGTTTCGACGCCGCCGGCCTGATCGCGGCGGTGGCCACCCATGCGGAGAGGGGCGAGGTGTTGATGGTGGCGTGGATGGACGCGGAGGCTCTGCGGCTCACCCTGGCCACCGGCGAGGCGCACTATTTCAGCCGCTCGCGCGGGCGGCTGTGGAAGAAGGGCGAGACCAGCGGCCAGGTGCAGGCGGTGCGCGAAATCCGCATCGACTGCGACCAGGACGCGGTGTGGCTCAAGGTCGTTCCCGGCGGCGACGGCGGGACCTGTCACACCGGCCACCGCTCGTGCTTCTATCGCGTCATCGACAACGGAGCGCTCGCGGAGCGTCCGGAACAGGGAACCCCTTGAACAATGTCCAGCGAAGGCCTGCACGTCCCGCGGGAGAAACTGCGCCGCGAGACCCTCAACCTGCACTACGCCATTTCCTCTCTGATCGAGGAACTGGAAGCCGTGGACTGGTATCGCCAGCGAGCCGACGACTGCGACGATCCCGAACTGAAGGCGGTCTTGCTGCACAACGCCCGCGAGGAGATCGAGCATGGCTCGATGGCGCTGGAATGGATCCGCCGCCACGACACCGAGTTCGACAGCCATTTGCGGGAGTATCTCTTCACCGAGGGCTCGATCGTCGGCCACGAGGCGAAAGCGACAGGGTGAGGCGAGAGATCGCTTCCATTGCTCCATCACCCCAAGTGGGGAGGAGCGGACGGCGGAGCCGTCAGGGCGGCGAAGCGCGCGGACTCCCCGACGCGCTTGTTTCCTCGCCATTCCCCACCCGGCGCTTCGCGCCTCCCTCCCCATGAAGGGGAGGGAGGATGCGGCGCCCATCCTCCAGATCGAGATCGGCGACGCCGGCGGCCGGCTCGACCGGGCGTTGGCGGATGCGGCGCCTCAGCTTTCGCGGGCGCGGATTCAGGCTCTGATGGCGGCCGGGGCGGTGACTCTCGGCGGCGTGGCCGTTCGCGACGCCTCGGCCAGGGCGGCGGCGGGGGTCTATCGCCTGGCGATCCCGGAGCCGGTGGCGCCGGAGCCGGCGGGCGAGGACCTGAACCTCGTCGTCCTTTACGAGGACGTCCATCTGATCGTCGTCGACAAGCCCGCCGGGATGAGCGCCCATCCCGCGCCGGGGAGTCACACGGGCACCCTGGTCAACGCCTTGATCCATCACTGCGGCGCCGGCCTTTCGGGGATCGGCGGGGTGGCGCGGCCGGGGATCGTCCACCGCCTGGACAAGAACACCTCCGGGGTGATGGTCGCGGCCAAGACCGACGCGGCCCACCGCGGCCTCTCGGCCCTGTTCGCCGCCCATGACATCGACCGGGTCTATGTCGCCCTCACCCGCGGCGCGCCCACGCCGTCGCGCGGCACGGTGATCACCAGGCTCGGCCGGTCGACCAGCGACCGCAAGAAGATGGCCGTGCTTCGCGCCGGCGGCCGCGAGGCGGTCACCCACTATGCGGTGACGGCGCCCTTCGGCCCTGCCGCCAAACCCCTGGCGGCCAGGGTCTCGTGCACGCTGGAGACCGGGCGCACCCATCAGATCCGCGTGCATCTGGCGCACAAGGGGGCGCCGTGCCTGGGCGACCCGGCCTATGGGTCCGGGCCGCCGGCCCCGCGGGTGGTCGAGGCGATGGCCGCCGCCGGCCTTCATCGCCAGGCGCTGCATGCCCGCGTGCTCGGTTTTCGCCATCCGATCACCGGCGAGACGCTGCGCTTCGACACCCCGCTCCCGCCCGACATGGCCGACCTCGAACGGGCCTTGCAGAGACTCTGAACCGCCTGCGAGAAAGCTTCGCACGCCGAGGCCTTAAACCGGTCGCAACGATCGATTATCTTGGGAGTTGTTTGGGGGCGGTCGAGCCGTGCGCGGTTCTAAGGACGCACGCCGCCGGAAAGGGTTCTTGCAAATGGCCGCTGTCAACGCGCTTTCAGTCATGTCGCCGGACGGCGGCCTCTCGCGCTATCTCACCGAGATCCGCAAGTTCCCCATGCTGGCCAAGGACGAGGAGTTCATGCTCGCCAAGCGCTGGCGCGAGCATGAGGACCCCGCTGCCGCCCACCGTCTGGTCACCTCCCACCTTCGCCTCGTGGCCAAGATCGCCATGGGCTATCGCGGCTACGGCCTGCCCATCGGCGAGGTGATCTCCGAGGGCAACGTCGGCCTGATGCAGGCGGTCAAGAAATTCGAGCCGGACAAGGGCTTCCGCCTGGCGACCTACGCCATGTGGTGGATTCGCGCCTCGATCCAAGAATACATCCTGCGCTCGTGGAGCCTGGTGAAGATGGGCACCACGGCGGCGCAGAAAAAGCTGTTCTTCAACCTGCGCAAGGCGAAGAGCGAGATCAGCGCCCTCGAGGAGGGGGACATGCGCCCCGATCAGGTTCGCCAGATCGCCACCAAGCTGGGGGTGCTGGACTCGGAGGTGATCTCGATGAACCGCCGGCTCTCCGGCCCCGACGCCTCGTTGAACGCTCCCTTGCGCTCCGATAGCGAGAACGAATGGCAGGACTGGCTGGAGGACAAGGAAGCGGTCAGCCAGGAAACCCGCCTCGCCGAGAGCGAGGAGAAGTCTCTGCGCATGGGTCTGCTCGAGGAGGCGATGCACGAACTGACCGACCGTGAGCGGCACATCCTCACCGAGCGGCGACTGAGGGACGATCCCACTACCCTCGAAACCCTCGCCGCGGAATATGGGGTCAGCCGCGAGCGCGTGCGCCAAATCGAGGTGCGGGCGTTCGAGAAGCTGCAAAAGGCGATGCAGGCCGCGGCGGTCGAGCGGAACCTGGTCAACGCGTAGAGTCTGTTTCCTCCCTCCCGTGTGTGGGGAGGGCGAGACGGCGACGCCGTCCTGGTGGGGAACGGCGACAGGACCCCGTCGGCTTCAGGCAAGTTCAGACTTCCCCACCCCGATCGTTTCGCGATCCGCCCCTCCCCGCTTGGTGTGAGGGTGGGCGGCGGGCTTCACCCCGCGAAGGGGTCCCTGACCATGATGATGTCGTCGCGTTCGGGGCTGGTGGAGACAAGGGCCACCGGGGCGCCGATCAGCTCTTCGACCCGCCGCACATATTTCACCGCCGCCGCCGGCAGGTCGCGCCACGAGCGGGCGCCGCGGGTGCTCCCCGCCCAGCCCTCGATCTCCTCGTAGATGGGCTCGAGCGCCGCCTGCTCGCGCACACCGGCCGGGAGATAGTCGAGGGTGCGGGCGCCGAGGCGATAGCCGGTGCACAACTTCAGGGTCTCGAAGCCGTCGAGGACATCGAGCTTGGTCAGCACCACGCCTTGCACCCCGCTGATGGTTACCGACTGGCGCACGAGCACGGCGTCGAACCAGCCGCACCGCCGCTTGCGCCCCGTGACCGTGCCGAACTCCGCGCCCTGACGGCCCAGCCGCTCGCCGGTCTCGTCGGTGAGTTCGGAGGGGAACGGTCCCTCCCCCACGCGCGTGGTGTAGGCCTTGACGATACCGAGCACGAAGCCGCCGGCCGCCGGTCCCGCGCCCGAACCGGCCGCGGCCTGGCCGGCCACGGTGTTCGACGAGGTGACGAAAGGATAGGTGCCGTGGTCGACGTCGAGCATGGTCGCCTGGGCCCCCTCGAAGAGCACCCGCTTGCCGGCCTTGAGCGCCAGATCGAGCTCGCGCCACGCGGGGCGAACATAAGGGAGCACCTTGGGCGCCACCTCGAGCAAGGCCGCCAGGAGGGCCTCGGCCGTGACCTCCGGCAGGTCGAGCCCCCGCCGCAGCGGCTCGTGGTGAGCGAGAAGGCGGGCGATCTTGGTCTTCAGCGCTTCCTCGTCGGAGAGATCGCAAAAGCGGATCGCCCGGCGGCCGACCTTGTCCTCATAGGCCGGTCCAATGCCCCGCCCCGTGGTGCCGATCTTCGCGTCGCCCGCGCGGCCCTCGCGCGCCTGGTCGAGATCGCGATGAAGCGGCAGGACCATGGCGGCATTGTCGGCCACCGTCAGCACCGTGGGATCGATCGTCAGGCCCTGGCCGCGCACGCGCTCGATCTCCTCCAGCAACGACCACGGATCGACGACCACGCCGTTGCCGATGATGGAGAGCTTGCCCTGAACGACGCCCGAGGGGAGGAGGGAGAACTTGTAGACGCTGTTGCCCACCGCGATGGTGTGGCCGGCGTTGTTGCCGCCCTGAAAGCGGACGACCACATCGGCCCGGTCGGCCAGCCAATCGATGACCTTGCCCTTGCCCTCGTCGCCCCACTGGGCGCCGATCACCGTCACATTGCCCATGGATCGTCGCCTTCCGCGCGGGAGTGGTTGCGTGGAAAGGCGCGGGGGTCGGGAGCCTTTCGGAGGCCGTGTAGCGCGGGCGCGCGGCGGGCTCTATCGCTAAATTTCGGCGGCCCCGACCGCTAGAGCAAACCCCGTTCAGATGGAATCATCTGAACGGGGATAATTTGCTCTGGATTCAAGAGTGTAGAGCCTGATTCAGCGCTTGCATCTGTTCCGTGCAAACGCATCAGGCTCTAGAGTCCCCAGTCGCTCCCGAGCATCGCCTCGGCCATGGCGCAGTGCATGGCGATGCCCCTGGCCATCACGGTCTCGTCGAGCGTCATGCGGTTGGAGTGAAGGGCGCAACAGGTGCGATAGTCGCCGCCCTCCGGCGCCGCCCCGAGGAAAGCCATGGCGCCGGGGAGTTTCTGGAGAACGTAGGAGAAATCCTCCGCTCCCATCATCGGGTGGGCCATGGTCACCCAGCCGCCCTCACCGAAAAGAGTCCTGGCCGTGCGCTCGGCCAGGTTCGTCACCCGTCCATCATTGACCGTCACCGGGAAGCCGGCGTCGATCGTCACCTCGCACGTGGCCCCGTGGGCGGCGGCGATGTTCTGGGCGACGCGGCGGATTTCTTCCCGGGCAAGGGCGCGTGTGCGCTCCGACTGGGTGCGCAGCGTGCCCCACAATCGCGCCTCCTCGGGGATGATGTTGTCCGTCGTGCCCGCCTCGATCCGCGCGATGGTGATCACGGCCGGGTCGAAAACCGAGATCCGCCGGGTCACCAGCGTCTGGAGCGCGCCGACGATCTCACAGGCCACTGGAATCGGGTCCAGGGCGTCGTGGGGCATCGAGGCGTGGCCGCCGCGCCCCTTGACCTCGATGCGCAGCTTGTCGGAGGAGGCGAGGAGGGGGCCGACGCGCCCGGCGAACACGCCGGCGGGCATGTTGGGGGAGATGTGCAGGGCGAACGCGGCGTCGGGCAAGGGCTCGAGAAGGCCGTCCTCGATCATGAACCGCGCACCGTGATGACCCTCTTCCCCGGGCTGGAACATGAAGACCACGGTGCCGGGGAGCCGGTCGCGTCGCGCGCACAGGGCCCGGGCGGCGCCCGCGAGCATGGCCACGTGGGTGTCGTGACCGCAGGCGTGCATGGCCCCGTGGTTGGCCGAGGTGAAATCGAGGCCGGTGTCCTCGTGCAGGGGCAGTGCGTCCATGTCGCCGCGCAGCAGAACGGTGCGGCCGTTGGCCGGGCCGCGGAGAATGGCCATGACCCCGCTGGTCGATGGCCCCTCGCGCAGTTCCAGCGGCAGGCCGGCGAGGGCCGCCTTCACCTTCGCCGTGGTCCTCGGCAGGTCGAGACCCAGCTCCGGATCGGCATGGATCGACCGGCGAAGGGCGATGGCGTCCGGCAACAGGGCCTCGCCGGCGGCGATCCACGTCTCACGGTCGAGAGTCAGGGCGTTCATTGGCGGGCCTCGCGAGGTTGGGTCAAGGCGCGAGAGTGCGCGCGCGGCGGCCGAAAAGTCCACCATCTTCAGCCGCGAGGCCGGCCCGCGAGAGGCCCCGCAGCGCCGTCGGAGGGCCGATCCGCCAGATCGCGGCGTCGAGCGCCTCGATCGCCACGGCCATGTGGTGGGCGTTGGCGTGGATCAGCCGGGCCTCGTCCAGCATCATGCCGATGTGACCCGGCCAGCGGACGAGGTCGCCGCGGCGCACCGCCTGGCGGGGGACTTCCTCGCCGAGGGCGCCCTGCTGGTCCGCGTCGCGCGGGCACGCGGCGGCGCACGCGAGAAGCGCCTGTTGCACGAGACCCGAGCAATCGAGACCGCGCACGCCACGGCCACCCCACAGGTAAGGGGTTCCGAGCAAGGTTTCGGCGACGGCGGCCGGGTCGGCGGCGGCCGATCCCACGGGCGCGAGATGGACCGCGGCGATCCAGCCGATGTCGGCCGCGCGGGCGAGCGCGCCCCGCGCCTCGGTCACCGTCACCAGGGCGTTGAGATCGAGAGGCCCGGCAGCGGGGGATTTGATCGACGGGTCGCGAAAGGCCCAGGCGCACGGAACCGCGACCCGGTGCGTGGACGCGCGCACCTCGTCGGAGAGGGCCGCACCCGCGACGAAGCCGACATAGCCGTCGCGACGCGCCTGTCCCCACGCCCAGCCGTCCCCCGTCTCGGCGACGTCGAAGATTTCGCCAAAGAGGAGCTGATCGACCTGTTCGGCATCGGCCCGTGGCCGCGAGCGGATCGCGGCGAATGGCGCGCGAAGCTGCATCGCCACCGGTTTGACGAAGCGGGCCGCGCGGACGATCCCCTCGAGCGTCGCCGCGGCGAGGTCTGGCCGGGCAAGGGTGACGCGCGGATCGCCGCTCACCCGTAGCGGTCCTTGAGAACGGCGAAAATCGCCCGGATCGCCTGGACCTCGGCTCCCGCCGGCCAGCCCGGCCGGGCGCGGGCGTTCCACGCGAAGAGGTCGAAATGGACCCACGCGCCGGGCGGGGCGAAGCGACGAAGGAAAAGAGCGGCGGTCATCGATCCGGCTTGCGCCCACGGGTCGGCGTCGTTGCGCACGTCGGCGATGTCGCTGTCGATCGCCGCGTCGTAGCCGTCCCACAGGGGCATGCGCCAAAGAGGGTCTTCCACGCGGAGCGCGGCGTCGGAAAGCGCGGCGGCGAGAGCGTCGTCGGCGGTGTAGAAGGGGACGATCTCCGGGCCAAGGGCGATCCGCGCGGCCCCGGTGAGGGTGGCCAGATCGACGGTCAGGTCCGGCGATAGCTCCCCGGCCCTCGCCAGGGCGTCGGCGAGGATCAGCCGGCCCTCGGCGTCGGTATTGCCGACCTCGATGGAAAGACCCTTGCGCGAGGCGAGGACGTCGCCCGGGCGCATGGCGTCGCCGGCGATGGCGTTTTCCACCACCGGGGTCAGCACGATCAGCCTCACGTGAAGCCTCGCCGCCATGACCATGGCGGAAAGGGCGAGGGCGTGGGCGGCGCCTCCCATATCCTTCTTCATCCAGCGCATCCCGGCCGAGGGCTTGATGTCGAGGCCGCCGGTGTCGAAGACCACGCCCTTGCCGACGATCGCCACCAGGGGGGCGCCGGCCTCGCCCCAACTCATCTCGATCATCCGGGGGGCCCGGGCCGCGACGGCGGCGCGGCCGACGGCGTGGACGGCGGGATAGCCGGCGGCGATCAGCGCCTCGCCGGCGACGACCTCGACGGCCGCCCCGTGCCGCGCGGCGAGGGCGCGGACGGCGGCCTCGAACTGCGCCGGACCCATGTCGTTTGCCGGGGTGGCGACCAGGTCGCGGGCGAGCGCGCAGGCCGCCGCGGTCGGTCCGGCCAGGTCGGGCATGAGGCGGGCCGGACCCTCGGACGGCGGCTTTTTGTAGCGGCCGAATCTCCAAGTTCCCAAGGCCCACGCCAGGCTCATCGCCGCCGGATCGAAGCCGGGGGGGGGCCGTTCGATCGCGTAGTCGCCGGGCGGCAAGCGCGCTGCGAGGCCGCGCAGCGCCATCGGTCCCGACCCTTCCTCCGGACCCAGGCCGAAGAGCGCCCGCGCGACGCCGCCGATGGAGTCGGGGACCAGGACGAGCTGGCCGACGTCACCCCTGAACCGCGCGAGTGCGGCGGCCGCCGCCACTTCGGGCGCCGCCTCGAGGAAGGCGGGCCACGCGGCGGCGCCGATCAGACTGACCGGTGTGGCCCGGCGGGGCGAGCGGGGGACGGCTTTGGGCATGGCCCGACCAATGTCCCACCCGGCGCGCCCGCGCAACGAGTCGCGACCCACGCCGGGGCGGCGAGGGGTCGACAGAGCCGGGGCCTGACTGGTATTTTCGCCACAGCCGCCGACTCGCGAAATGGAGTAGCGAAGGCTGCGGAACCAAACGGGGCGGCGCGGGTTGGCGTATCGAACGTGATCGGAACCGTGCGACTGGACCAGCGGCGGTGTCGGCTGTTCGACCCAAAGGAACGATTTGCACACGAGCCGATATCTGCTGCATAGACGGAATATCGACAGGTGTGGCTCGACTGACACGGTTTCGTTCACCAGTATTTGTTATACGACTGCCCGGTCACTTCGACCGCCGCAGAGGGCAAGGAAGGGAACTACAATGAGGTTGAAACTTCTGACTGGGGCTGCCCTGGTCGCCGCGGTCGCGGCCTCCGGTGCGTCGGCGTCGGAAAACGGCTGGTACGGCGCGATCGATGTGGGGGCCCACCAGGTCCGCGACTTCGATCTGCACTCGCCCGACCTTTCGGTTTCGGCGTTCCGTGTGAAGCCGAAGACCGATGTCGCCGCGTTCGCGCGCATCGGCTATCAGATCATTCCCCACCTGCGGGTGGAAATCGAAGGCTCCTACCGCCCCGAGGGGGTGCGTAGCATCTATTCGATCAGCGGTAACCCGATCGCGCTGTGCGCCACGGGAACCGGCGCCTACCCTTACCAGAGCAATGGCCCGATCACCGGTTGCGGCCGGGCAAACAGCTCGCTCGACGCGTGGACGGTGATGGCCAACGGCATCATCGACATCCTGCCCAATTCCAGGATCGATCCGTTTATCGGCGGCGGCGCCGGCGCTCTGTATCTCAAGGTCAAGGCCAACGGCGATCTGGTCGGCCCCGGCCTTGCCTTCCCCGGCCGTCAGGATTTCACCGCCAACCAGGGTCAGACGGTGTTCGCCTATCAAGGCCTCGGCGGTATCTCCTTCGCGGCGACCGACCGGCTCAACGTCGATTTGACCTATCGCTATCTGGCCGGCAGCAGCACGACGTTCGGCACGCGCTCGATCTCTGGCGTCGCCCCGACGTTCAAGGCGCGGTATCAGGATCAGTCGGTGACGTTGGGTGTCCGCTACAGCTTCGCGGCTCCCCCGCCGCCGCCGCCTCCCCCGCCGCCGCCGCCTCCCCCGCCGCCGCCGCCTCCCCCGCCGCCGCCGCCTCCGGCGCCCCCGGCGTTTGAGACCCGGGATTACGTGATCTACTTCCCGTTCGATCAATATGTGATCACCCCGGAAGCCCAGTCGGTGCTTCAGGACGCGGCGAAATACGCCACGGACGGTCACGCCCAGAAAGAAACGGTCGTGGGGCACACCGACACCTCCGGTTCGGTCGCCTACAACCTGCGGCTGTCGGAACGTCGGGCCAAGGCCACCGCCGACGCCCTCGTCTCGCTCGGGGTCCCGCAAGGGAGCCTGGACGTGAGCTGGACCGGCAAGGCCGACTTGGCCGTGCAGACGCCCGATGGGGTGAAGGAGCCGCTCAACCGCCGCTCCACCATCCACATCCAGTTCTAGCCTTCCGGCCACAAGCCGAAGGATTTGGGGAAAGCCCGGCCGAAAGGCCGGGCTTTTTCCCGTTTTGGGCGGCGGGTCGGGGGTCCTGGATACCTTCAGTGTCGGGGTGATCCCCCCCGGAGCGCAGACGTCCGGCCCGCTCCTGTTCCGAC